>DPSD01000247.1:5030-8860 GCA_003538495.1 Accumulibacter sp. | reverse complement strand
GCCAAAGGCGCGTGTTGCGTCGGTGGTGTTTGACCGCTTGGATGTCGAAAAGGGCATGCAGGTGGCTTCACCCGATGGCAGCGAAGCCACCTTCAAGATGCCCTGGAGCGCGATCGCCTGGCAGCTCGCCGGCCAGGCTGGCTTGCAGCTGCTCAAGGACGACGGTACCGAGCGCACGAGCCCACCTGCCACCGGCGTAATGGAGGATCTGCTGCAACTGGCCCGCAAGGACGGCTCGGGCGTGCTGATCCTTTTCGACGAGGTCTTGTGGTTCGTTCGCGTGATGGCCGACATCGATCACGCGTGGATCGGGCGTATGCGCGAGTTCCTGCACAGCCTCACTCAGGCTGTCGCAAAAGTGCCCCAATGCTGCCTGGTGGCCTCACTGCTGGCATCCGACACCAACAAGATGGACGGGCTCGGCAAACAGATCAGCAAGGAGCTCTACGACGAGTTCAAGCGACTGGCCGACGAGGGCATCCAGCCGGTCGAAAGCCAGGATGTGCCGGAGATCCTGCGCCGCCGCCTGCTCAAGCTGGAAAGCTACACCGACCGCTCGCAGTGGCCGAGCCAGGTGTTCGGCGCGTTGAACGGCGTGCAAGCCATTGATGACTACACAGCCAAGAACCGCGCCGCCGAAGAGAAGCGCTACACCGAATCGTACCCATTTCACCCGGTGCTGATCGAAACGCTGTACCAGAAGTGGACGCAGTTGGAGGGGTTCCAGCAGACACGCGGAATCCTGAAAACACTGGCATCAGCCTTGCGCGATGCAGTCAAGTGGGACCAGATGCCGATCATCGGCGCGCAAGTGTTCCTGGTCGACCCGAAGGTCGAAGGCCTGGGCGTTGCGGCACGCGAAATGGCGAGCATTGCCCAACTGGAACAGTACGAGGGACGGCGCCAGAACTGGACCGCCATTCTCGAGGCCGAACTTGCCCATGCTCGCAAGGCTCAGGAGGCTCTGTTGGGCGTTCGGCACCGCGAGATCGAACAGGCGGTGATGGCGACCTTCCTGCACTCGCAGCCGATCGGACAGCGGGCAACGAGTCGCGACCTGAAGATGCTGGTGGGGGTCGGATCTCCGGATCGCATCGAGCTGGACAAGGGTCTCGCGCGCTGGTCCGATGCGTCCTGGTACCTGGACGACACCTTCACGTCGGACCGTGAAGGCGGCTTGCCCAAGGTCTGGCGACTGGGTTCGAAGCCGAACCTCAAGCAGATGCACCACGATGCCCGCCAGAACGTGAGTGCAACGCTGGTCGACGAGGTGCTGGAGAAAGAGATTCGCGGCGCGGGCAAGCTGACCGAGGGCGCACGCGGCGCTGGTGCGAAGGTGCATGTTCTTCCGGCAAGGCCGGCGGACATCGAGGATGACGGTGAGTTCCACTACGCGGTTCTGGGCCCGAAGGCGGCTTCCAGCGGCAAGCCGAGCGCTGAAGCGAAGCGCTTCGTCGACGAGACCACCACGCCAGAAAAGCCACGCGCTCAGAACCGCAACGCCGTGGTGCTGGCCGTGCCGTCGAAGGACGGCATGGACGTTGCCCGCGAGAAAGTGCGCGACCTGCTCGGATGGGAGAAGGTTCGGGAAATGCTGAAGGAGCGCAGTGACATCGACACTGCCGCAACGACGCGCCTGGAAGGCAATCTGCGGGTCGCACGTGGCGAGATGGTGTCGCAGATCGTCATGGCGTATAGCATGGCCGTAACGGTCAATGACGCCAACGATGTGGCTGCTTACCGCATCAACGTGGACAACGATCCCCTGTTCCCGAAGATGGTGGGCGACAAGCGCCTGCGGATCGAAAGCACCGCCGTCAATGCGGAGGCGCTGCTGCCCGGTGGTCCGTTCGATTTGTGGAGCGCGGGCGAAAATGCACGGTTCGTGAAGGATCTGGTGGGCGCTTTCGCAGCCACCGCCAGGCTGCCGAAAATGCTGAACCGATCGGCGATTCTGGAGACCCTGCTGCAGGGCTGTGAGGGCGGCGAATTCGTGCTGCGCGTGACGCGTGCGGACCAGTCCACACGCACGTTCTGGAAGAGTCGCCCTGACGACACGGCGGTGCAGGATAGCAGCCTCGAAGTCGTTCTCTCGGATGCCGCCACGCTCACCGAGATCGACCCTCAACTCATGGCGCCGGGCAAGCTGCCGACGCTTTGGGAGAAGGAGCCGATCACGCTACCCGATCTTGGCGTGTACTTTTCGGGCAAGCACTTCGTTGCAGTCGACAAGGGTGGCTACACAGAGAACCTGTTGATCCCGGCCGCGACACCGCAGGCGATTGCAGACGCCACGGCCAGCGCGGTGAAGAGCGGTCGCGTGTGGCTGGTCAACGGAATGATCAGTGCGCTGTCCGAAGACGTGCCGCCAGGATTTGTCAACGAGTCCGCGCAGCTGTTCTCCCCGCCGCCGCCGGTCGCCAGCGTCGACGTCCTGCCAGCGCAGCTCGCCGCTGCCTGGCCGGGAGATGAGAGCAACGCACACCTCCTCCACGCTGCGTTGTCGTCAATAGCTGGGAAGCCATTGCCCTGGTCACGGGTCGCGCATGCTCTGGACGAGGCTTTCCGGCTCGGTCTCATCGAGCGCACCCTGGACTCCGGGGCATGGCCTTGCGACCTGGGGGGAGCCTCGGCGGTCAAGGTCCGCGTACGCAAGAGCGAAGCCAAACAGTCTCCGCCAAGTAAACACTACGGCTCAAAGGTCGCCAGTGCCGAGCTTCAGATCCATCAGGTACAGGACTTTGCCGACCACATCGACGCGCTGCGCGAGGCGACTGCTGGTCAGCTTTTGCGCATACGCGTGACGTTGGAAATCGGTGAACAAGGCCAAGTCGATCAGGCCGTCGTGGACAAGGTGAACGGAATCCTTGGGCAGATCAGGGCGGGCTGGAAGGCAGAGTAGTATTCTCAGATATAATGTCATCCTTCCCTACTGGTTTCTGGAGAACACGGTCATGACGACGTTCATCAACCGTTTGGACATCAACGGCTTCAGAGCGCTTGATGACCTGAGAATCGCGTGGGTATTCGGGAAGAAGTGATCTGGGAGCCTGCGCTTTGACCGTCATCGGTGCAGAGGCCGTGCTGGCGCTGGCGCCGGATGCGTCGTCGGCGAATGCGGCGCGCGCGCTGGTGATGCCTGCCCGGTGGCCGGTCCTGGGTGCGAACGATGTCGCCGTATGGGGTGCATGTCAAGGCAGCGGATCAAAACCGTACCAGACACAAGTCGGGATCACCGGCGCCACCCCGGTATTTCGTTGCAGCTGTCCCAGCCGCAAGTTTCCCTGCAAGCATGCCTTGGCGCTGCTGCTGCTGCGTGCCAAACAGGAGGAACTATTCACCCAGACCGACGCCCCGGCCTGGGTCAGCGAATGGTTGAGCACACGCGCCGAGAAAGAACGGAAGAAGGAGGAAAAGCAGCGCCAGGAGACAGCCACTCCTGTCGATCCCGAAGTCGCCGAGCAGCGCGATCTGAAACGCCAGGCACAGCGCTGGAGCCGCATCGAAGGTGCGGCGACCGAGTTGCAGGCATGGCTGTACGATCAGATCGGCCGCGGGCTGGGCGCCATCGGCGATGAGCAGCTCGCTGGATGGCATACCATGGCCGCGCACATGGTGGATGCACAGGCTGCCGGACTGGCATTGAGAGTGCGGGAGGCAGCGCAAGGCATCCGCCGGGGCACAGACTGGCCTGAGCGGCTGTTGCATCGCCTCGGCCTGTTGTATTTGCTGTGCACCGCAATTCGCCGCCGTGCAGAGTTGTCTCCGGAGATGCAGGCCGAACTTCGCACCATCGCGGGGTGGCCGTATGACAAATCCGAGGTCCTGAG
>DPSD01000247.1:0-4772 GCA_003538495.1 Accumulibacter sp. | reverse complement strand
CCCATCGCGGGTTGGCCGTATGAAAAATCCGAGGTCCTGAGCACAGGAAAACGTCTGGCCGACCAGTGGACCGTCTTGGGACAAATCAGGGAAGAGAACGAAGACCACCTGACGGAACGGCGGGTGTGGTTACATGGGCAAAACAGTGGCCGACGCGCCTTGCTGCTGGAGCATGCCTTCGCCGGCAAGGGATTCGAGCAGTCCTGGCTGAACGGTTCCACTGTCGAAGCAACCCTGGCCTTTTTTCCGGGCACCAGCATGCTACGGGCACTGGTCGCCGAGGTGACGGCAAGCGCACAGACCCGATGGCCGGATTCGACCTTGAGCGCCGAGTGGCGGACGGTTGCCGAACGTGTCGCAAGCAGCCCCTGGGTACGTTTGCACCCGATGGTTTTGTCCGCGGCTGTACCCCTGCGGGCCGGTGACCATACTTTTTTGCTTGTCGAAGGCCAAACCGTAGCGCTGCATCTGGGCGATGACGACACCTGGAGATTGCTGGCCTACAGCGGTGGTCAACCGCTCGCGATGATGGGCGAATGGGATGGCCTGGCACTGCGGCCGCTCAGCGCATGGGGGGTCGATGGGCTGTGGCAAAGGAGTCCGGAGTGAGTACCTGGGCCGCATTGCTGCCGGTGGCCATGGTCGGTACCGAACGGCAGGCTGCCGTGGTGCCCGAGCTTGCTGGAGCGATCGGTGATCTGCTGGCCGAGCTTGCTGTGCTTGGCGACCACACCGCTCAACGTGTACTGCAAATGGCCGCCGTCTTGGCTACCTGCGCTCAGGCCGGCGTGCAGGGCACGGCCTGGCCGGGGCCCGTGCCGGCTGCAGCGGCCAGGGAAGTGCTGCCCACCGTGGATGACGCTTCTGCCGTGGTCTTGTTGGCCTGGGCCCTGCGCGAAGGGCCGCAACGCCTGCAGCAGCTTGTTTTTCAGTCGCTTGCCAAAAAGGGCTGTCGCTTGCCGATCGATCTGCTGCCATTGGCACTGGAGCAAGGCCGCCGCTCGCTGGCTTTGCGCGAATCATTGCAGCCAGTTCTGGGTGAGCGCGGTGTCTGGCTGGCAGGGCAGAATACCGCCTGGAACTATGCTTTTGGCGTAGAGGCTGCGGCGGCTGAGGAAGTGCGCTGGACGGAAGGCAGTCTGGCGCAACGGCGCGCGCTGTTGCGCGAGGAGCGCCGGCGCAATCCTTCTGCGGCGCGTGAACGGCTGACCGGAATCCTCGGCGAATTGCCTGGGCGCGAACGTGCCGAGCTGCTAGGCGAGCTGGCAACCGGCTTGTCGATGGACGATGAAGCGCTTCTCGACAGCTTGCGCAGAGACCGTAGCCGCGAGGTGAAACAGGTGACGCTTGGTCTGTTGCAGCGACTGCCCGACTGTGCCCATGTACAGCGGGCACAGCAGCGCATGCAGGCGCTGTTACGGCAGGAAAGAGTGTTGTTGCGCAAACACTGGCGGCTCGACGCGCCATCCGCCGTGGCGGACGAATGGAAAGCCGATGGCATTGAAGCGACACGGCCCACCCACGACGCGCTTGGCGAACGGGCCTGGTGGCTGTTTCAACTGGCCCGGCAGGTACCACTGGCCTGGTGGGTCCGATATACCGGCATGAACCCTGGCGATCTGGTCGAGTGGGCGATTTCCAGTGACTGGGCGGAGGCTCTGCTGCGGGCATGGCGCCACGCGCTGGCTGTCGAACCGGAGGTAGCCTGGTGCGAAGCCCTGTTGGACCACTCGCCGGAGACACCGTCTGCCGACAATTACATGAGCATTCTCGCCTTGTTGCCCCTGGCGAGACGCGAGCGCTATTGGGAAAAGCAGTTGAAGGATGGCAAATCCCGGTTGCGAACATTGCTCCATCAACTGCTGCAGGCCTGCCCACCCGGTGAATGCCTGTCAGCCAGTCTGTCGCTGGCCATCGCCAGTGCTGTCGCCGAAGCGGTCGGACAGCATGCCGACTTCAGCAACGATTACGCGCTACGTTCCGCCCTGCCGGAGCTTTGCTGTGTATTGCAGGGTGCGGCGCTGGAGCAGGTGCTAGAGCTATCCGGCGAAGCTGCCGGCAAGCCGGCGTTGCCAGAACTATGGCATACCGTCAGGCAGATCATCGCAACGCGGCAAGCCCTGAATTGTTAACGTATTGCTCGAACCCGAGGACACCATGACCGCATCCACTGCCATCCGCGAACATGCCGAGACACAATTTGCCGAAGAACTGTCGGAACTGAAAAGGCACGACACGCGTGCCCGCCCGCAAAACTGGGATCTGTCGCCATGGGCCGTCATCACCTACCTGATGGGTGGCAAGCTCGACAGCGGTTTCGCGATCAGCGCCAAATACATTGGCAATCAGCGCCTGATGGAAATTGCCGTGGCAACGCTGGCAACCGACCGGGCATTGTTGCTGTACGGTGTGCCCGGCACCGCCAAGTCGTGGGTATCGGAACACCTGGCTGCGGCCATCAGCGGCGATTCGACGCTGCTCATCCAGGGCACGGCAGGCACCAGTGAAGAACAATTGCGTTACGGCTGGAATTACGCGCAGTTGCTGGCGCATGGGCCTTCTGAACAAGCCCTGGTTTCCAGTCCTCTGATGCATGCCATGCGGACCGGCAAGATCGCCCGTGTCGAAGAACTCACCCGCATCCCCGCGGATGTGCAGGATACGCTGATCACCATCCTGTCGGAGAAATCCCTGCCCATCCCCGAACTCAACAGTGAGGTCCAGGCAAGGCGTGGCTTCAACGTCATCGCCACCGCCAACAACCGCGACAAGGGGGTCAACGAGCTGTCTTCGGCGCTCAAGCGTCGTTTCAATACGGTGGTGCTGCCGGTGCCCGCCAGTGAAGACGAAGAAGTCTCGATCGTCGTCAAACGGGTAGCCGAAATGGGCCGTGCCCTGCAATTGCCGGCAGAGCCGCCGGCGCTCAAGGAGGTCCGGCGCCTGGTGCAGATATTTCGAGAACTGCGCAGTGGCCGGACCGCCGATGAAAGAACGCAAGTCAAGTCGCCCACCTCTACGCTATCGACCGCCGAGGCAATCTCTGTCATCAACAGCGGTATGGCGCTGGCTGGCCATTTCGGCGATGGCGTAATGCGCCCGCATGACCTCGCCTCCGGCCTGATCGGTGCAGTGGTGAAGGATCCGATCCAGGACAATATCGTATGGAACGAGTATCTGGAAACGGTGGTGAAAGAACGCGCCGACTGGAAGGATCTGTACCGTGCCTGCCGCGAGCAGCAAACCTGATCGCTACCGCAATGGCTGCACCGCATCTCTTTGGCATACGTCACCACGGCCCCGGTTGTGCTCGCAGCCTGGTGCGCGCGTTTGACGCCCTGCTACCCGATTGCATTCTGATTGAGGGTCCGCCGGAAAGCGAGGGCTTGCTGCAGGCCGTGCTGGCCGAGGGCATGCAGCCACCGGTGGCCTTGCTGAGTTATTGCCCCGACGAGCCACAACTGGCGGTGTATCACCCCTTCGCCGAGTTTTCGCCGGAGTGGCAGGCGATACGCTGGGCAGTATTGCATGCCGTGCCGGTACGCTTCATGGCCCTGCCGATGGCAAATGACCTGGCATTGCAAAAGGCACATCGGCAAGCGGACGAAGCGTGTCCGGAACCCGCGAACGCAGAAGCTCCCGCTGCACAGGACCACCGGGATGATGCCAGCGAAGAAGCAGGCGCTCCGGCGAACCCGGCAGCCAGCGAGGACGACCGTGCGGGCGACCCGCTGAACTGGCTGGCGCACGCCGCCGGTTATGCTGATGGCGAAAGTTGGTGGAACCACATGGTGGAGGAACGCGGCGACGGCGAACAGCTGTTTGCTGCGGTCGCCGAAGCCATGACCGCCTTGCGGGCAGACTGGGGTGAGCAGCGCGATGACCCACAGGAGTCGCAGCGCGAGGTACTGCGCGAAGCGCACATGCGCCAGTGCCTGCGCGAGGCACAAAAGACAGGCGCGGAGCGCATTGCGGTGGTCTGTGGCGCCTGGCACTTGCGTGCCCTGCAGACGTCCGTCACCATCAAAGCCGATCAGGCCTTGCTCAAGGGTCTGCCCAGGGTCAAGGTGCAGTCCACCTGGGTGCCGTGGACCTACCGGCACCTCACGCGCAGCAGCGGCTATGGCGCCGGCATTGTTTCGCCTGGCTGGTATGAGCATTTGTGGCGCAGCCAGCATCTCCCGCAGCTGCGCACGGTCGGCTGGCTGGCACGCGTGGCGCGGCTGATGCGCGAACGGGATCTGGACTGCTCGTCGGCCCACCTGATCGAAGCCACACGCCTGGCCGATGCGCTTGCAGCCATGCGCGAGCGTCCCGCTGCCGGACTGGAAGAATTGCAGGAGGCCACACGCTCGGTCTTTGCCATGGGGGACGATTCGCTGCTGCATTTCATCGCCGACGAACTGGTGGTGGGTGACCGACTGGGCAGCGTGCCTGCCGACGTACCCACCGTACCCCTGCAGCGTGATCTGGAACAGGCGCAGAAAACCTTGCGGCTCAAGCCGGAGGCCGTCCAGCGCACGCTCGATCTGGATTTGCGCAACAGCAACGACCTGGCCCGCAGCCATTTGCTGCACCGCTTGCGGCTGCTCGATGTGCCCTGGGGTGAGTTGGCCAAAGTGGGCCGCTCGCATGGCACTTTCCACGAAGTGTGGATACTGCAGTGGCAGCCCGAGTTTCTGTTGCAACTGATTGAGGCCAGCCAGTGGGGCAGACACTGGTTCAGGCTGCCACCGCTCTGGTGATCGACAAGGTCGGGCGCGTCAGTGATCTGG
>DPSD01000249.1:6771-11214 GCA_003538495.1 Accumulibacter sp. | reverse complement strand
CCGGCGCCTCCCGGAAGATCACTTCAACGGTCGCGGCGCCTGGGCGAGTTTCTCCTCGATTTTGGCGAGGGGTATAGCGCCGGGGACGCGCTCGCCATCGGCAAAGAAGATCGTCGGCGTGCCGCTGACGGCCAGCTTGCGACCCAGCTCGACGCTTTTCTTGACCGCCGTGGTATCGCAATCACCCTTTCCCCCCGGGGTCTGGCCATCGAGCATCCACTCGTTCCACGCTTTGGCCTTGTCGGTGGAACACCAGATCCGGTTGGACTTTTCGAGCGAATCGGGCGAGAGGATCGGATAGAGAAACGTGTAGATGGTGACGTTGTCCAGCTTGGCGATTTCCTTCGCCAACCGCTTGCAGTAGCCGCAGTTCGGATCCTCGAAGGTCACGAAAACGCGTTGACCATCGCCGCGCACCTGCTTGACTGCCAGTTCCAGGGGCAAGTCCGCGAACTTTATCGCGCTAAGCTTCTGTATCCGTTCGGAGGTCACGTTCTTCATTGTCTTGCCGTCGATCAGCGAGCCGACGAGCAGTACCGACACTTTCTCATCGGTGTAGACGACCTGGCCATTGACGTAGACTTCGTAGAGATCGAGATAGGGCGTCCGGGTGACACTGGTAACGACGGCTCCCAGTTTCTCTTCAACCGCTTTCTTCACGGTGGCTTCGTCGGCCAGGGCAGCCTGGCTGAGTGCGGCGGCCACAGCGAGTGACAGAAATTGTCTGTACATATGTTTTCTCCTGCTCGGCTCGAATGGCGTTTCAGAAAGCGCCGATCTGGTCGCGGTGGTCGAAACGCGCTTATGCAACGGTGTGGACGGAGGGCTTCGCCACCCTTGCCCCCGGCGGATCGACCTCTGGCCTCAGTTGGCCATCTTTCCGGCCGGCACACAGATAGATCGCGCCAAAATAGTATTCCTTGTAGTCGACTGGCTTCAAATATCGCCGAATGGACTCCCACGGGTGGCGATCCGCCAGATCCAGGCTCACACCAAACGGCTTGTTCAACCACACCGCCAATTTCACCAGCCATCGCGGCCAACTCGCGGGTTCTTTCATGTCCAACACCGCCATGGTCCCGCCCGGTCGCAGGGCACGGCTTGCCCTCTTGATGACCTGCTCGTACTCGGACACCAAGGTAATGGCGAACGTGGAATAGACAGCGGAGACGTCGGCGGGAAATTGCCAATGAGCGAAGTCCGCCTGCAAGAGTTTCACATTCGTCCAGCGCTCTCGCGAAATACGCTCCCTGGCCACATCCAGCATGGCGTCGGTGAGGTCCACACCGATGATCTTCCCGGCGGGACCGATTGCCTGCTGCACATACTCGAAATTGAGACCCGTCCCACAGCCAAGTTCGACAACCTGATCGCCGGGGCAAAGGCCCAGCGCCGCTATGGTTTCCTGCCGGTAGCGTTGCATGTCGAAGCCAAACAGCCGATAGATTCGGATTGACCAGTCGTATCGCTTCGCGCGCCGACGATACAGATCCCGAGTTTCAAGCTTGCTGAGACTCATGGCGTCTTTCAGGAAACTGTTTGCCGGCGCAGCTAGCGATCACGGGGCATCAGCGCACGTAGCGCCCTGGGTCGCGTTCGAACTCGGCCTGGCACAGTGGGCAACAGAGCAGGTATTCGTCGCCTTCATAGACGACGGTAATGTGCGCCTTGTTGCGATTGATGTGCTTACCGCAGACAGGGTCGCGGTCGTCGCGCTTTCTCGGTGTCGCTTTGGTGTGGTCCTTGTTCATCATCTTCTCCTTGGTTTGCGTTAAAAAATCACTGTAATGGCGGTGACCCAGAGCTTGATCTGGGGACGTGTGGCTGGCTGCATGGCACGACCGCCGGCGGCATTTGTCGGAGGCCCTGTCGGATTTAGTCGCGCCCTCATGGGTCAAGCGGCGCTCGGTTGCCGACGCCTCACGCCGTTGCTGTTCGGCGGAGGGGCTTTGTCATCGACAGCACGAACGGTGATGCCCAGGGCCGAACGCCGCTGCGCCCAGGGCAGCAGCAGGCGCCGAAGGCGCGCCGGTCGATAGAGCCAGCGCAGAAATCTGGAGGAGTCTCCGGTCCACGCCTGCACACGCAGCAGCCAACGGTAACCATGACTGCCGAGGTGCTCGTAGATTGCGCGATTCACCCAGGCCGTCTCGATCTGGCGTTTCATCTGTTGCTGCCAGGACGCTTCGTAGTCGGTTTCTTCGAGCAGGCATTGCGCTGCCATGACGCCCGACTGAATTGCGTAGCGCATGCCGAAGCCAGCGAGCGCATCCTGGAAGCCCGCTTGTTCGCCCGCTATGGCGTGCTGACCGCGGTGCGCGGTCGTCGGCACGAAAAAGTTACCAACGCCGCCATGGAAACGCGAATTCCGCATGTCGAAATCAAGCAGACGACGGAAGCGCTCAACGGTACGCTCGACGTAAGTCCGCCGCCGGGAAAAATTCTTGAACATGCAGGTCTTGATCGTGCCACGCCCTCCCATCACCAGCAGATAGGCGTACCCCGCCGGCGCGAGTGCGTCGTCGAGGATGATCCAGAACCCGTCTTCCTGGTGGGTCTCGAAGTGGTAACCGACAGCAATGGCACTGGCCGAGCGGGGACCCAAGGCAAAGATTCCCGGGCCTTCCAGCCGCTCCCTGCGGCTTCCGAAGCGCACGTCGACTCCGAGAGCGAGGGCCTGATCGAGCAATGCCCGGTCGAGGCTGCCGCGGCCCGGGCCGCGTTCAACCAGGTAGCAGAGCGGCGTCGAAGAGCGCAAGGGGTAGCGGCGATCCCAGGCGTCAAAGCCGATGCCCTGCGCGCACGGCGCCCGGTCGAAGTCCAGAGTAAGGCCCAGGTCGCGCAGAACATCGAGCACGTCGCGCGTACCCGACCAGTTTTCGAGTCCCTGGAGATCACGCCGGAAGCGATGGCCGACCTCGGGCTGGGCTTCATGCACAACGACACGCCTGCCGCCGCGAGCGAGCGTGATCGCGGCGGCGAGACCACTTGGCCCCGCGCCGACGACTTCGACCGGGGCGTACATGGAATGCGCGGAAGGCACGTGAGCAGGTTCAACAAGGGAAATCATGGTCGACCGTTGCGCTCAACAATGCCCGCGCCTGTGTTGCGGCGCCGCCGGCGTTGCCACCGGGGTGATCGGGAACTGCTCGGGCGAGGCCTCGAACTGGTCCCGATTGGCGCGCGACTCGAAATAGACGGGCGCACCGCGATAGACCGAAGCAATGGCGCTATGCGGGTCCACCGGCCGGCCGCTCACCGGGTCGGCAGCTTGCGACGGTGGCGTACCTGTGGCTCCATCACCCTGCGCACCAACGCGACCACTATGACTTCCTGCCCCGTGCCGATGACCGCTGCCGCCATGCCCGCCACCACAGCCCATACCAAAGCGGCGCATGAGCAACAGCAAGCCGATACCGAAGGCGATTCCTAGCCAGTTCTGACTCAGCCATTCCATACGTTTCTCCTGTTTTCGTTGATGTGCTATCGCATCGCTCAGATACGCACGCTGCGCAGTCGTAAGGCGTTGGTGATCACCGAGATCGACGACAGGCTCATTGCCGCCGCGGCAAAGATGGGCGATACCAGAATGCCCAGGAATGGATACAGGACGCCGGCCGCCACCGGTACGCCGGCAGCGTTGTAGGCCAGGGCGAAGAACAGGTTCTGCCTGATGTTGCGCATCGTCGCTTGCGCCAGACGGCGGGCGCGCACGATGCCGTTGAGATCGCCCTTGACCAGCGTGAAGCCGGCGCTCTCGATCGCCACGTCGGCGCCGGTGCCCATGGCGATACCGACGTCGGCCTGCGCCAGTGCCGGTGCATCGTTGACGCCGTCGCCGGCCATTGCCACCTTGCGGCCCTGGGCCTGCAACTCCTTGACGATGCGC
The DNA here is from genome assembly GCA_003538495.1 of Accumulibacter sp. The sequence goes on along the minus strand of DPSD01000249.1, from coordinate 7,325 downwards.
GCCTTGTCCGCCGGCAGCACGTCGGCGCGGATTTCGTCGATACCCAGGCGTCCGGCGACCGCACGCGCGGTGCGTTCGTTGTCGCCGGTGGCCATGATGATGGTCAGTCCCTCGGCGTGCAGCGCCTTGAGCGCTTCGAGGGTGGTTTCCTTGACCGGGTCGGCGACGCTCACCAGGCCGGCGATCTGGTTGCCGATGAGGACGAACATCACCGTTTCGCCCTGGTCGCGGCGGGCGTTGGCCGCTTCGACGAAGGCACCGCCGTCCTGGCCGAGATCGGCGAGCAACGCGGCGTTGCCGAGTGCAACGGCCTGGCCGTCGACCACGCCCTTGACGCCCTTGCCGGTCAGCGCCTCGAATTCCTCGGCATTGGCCAGTTCGACGCCACGCGCTTCAGCGCCGGCGACGATCGCCTCGGCCAGCGGATGTTCAGATCCTCGTTCGAGGCTGGCTGCGAGGCGCAGCACTTCGTCTTCCTGATGGCCGGAAGTGGGCAGCACGGCTACCAGCTTCGGCTTGCCAACGGTCAGCGTGCCGGTCTTGTCGACGATCAG
>DPSD01000249.1:2669-6448 GCA_003538495.1 Accumulibacter sp. | reverse complement strand
CCGGTCTTGTCGACGATCAGGGTGTCCACCTTGGCAAAGCGTTCGAGCGCCTCGGCGTTCTTGATTAGCACACCGGCCTGCGCGCCACGCCCGGTGGCGGTCATGATCGACATCGGTGTCGCCAGTCCGAGCGCGCAGGGGCAGGCGATGATCAGTACCGCCACCGCCGAGACCAGTGCGTAGGACAGCGCCGGCGCCGGTCCCCAGATCGCCCAGGCGATGAACGCCAGGATGGCGATGCCGATCACCACGGGAACGAACTGCCCGGCGACCGAGTCGGCGAGCTTCTGGATCGGCGCCCGCGAGCGCTGCGCGTTGGCGACCATGTCGACGATCTGGCTGAGAACGGTGTCGCCTCCGACCCGTTTGGCCTCGACGATCAGCGAGCCAGTACCATTGATCGTCGCCCCGGTCACCGGGTCACCGGCTACTTTTTCCACCGGCACCGCTTCGCCCGAGATCATCGACTCGTCGACCGACGAGCGACCGTCAACGACGACGCCGTCCACCGGCACTTTGTCGCCGGGGCGCACCCGCAGCCGATCACCGACGACGACTTGGTCGAGTGGGATTTCCTCCTCACGGCCGTCGGCACGGAGCACACGAGCAGTCTTGGCAGCGAGATCAAGGAGGGCACGGATTGCCGAGCCGGTGCGCTCGCGGGCGCCGAGTTCCATCACCTGGCCGAGCAGCACCAGGACCACGATCACCGCGCCGGCCTCGAAATAGACGCCGACGTGCCCCTGTGCGTCGCGGAATCCACCGGGGAACAGGCCTGGCGCCAGTACGGCGACCAGGCTGAAGAGATACGCGGCGCCGACGCCCAGACTGATCAGCGTGAACATGTTCAGGCTGCGGTTGACGACCGATTTCACGCCGCGGACAAAGAACGGCCAGCCGGCCCACAGCACTACCGGCGTACCGAGGATCAGCTCTATCCACAGCGCGGTGCGCTCGCCGAAGGCGTCGCGGATAAAGCCCAGACCAAGGAAAGGTCCCATGGTCAGCAGCAGCAAGGGGATGGTCAGGACGGCGCCGATCGCGAACCGCCGTTTGAAATCCAATAACTCGGGATTGGGGCCTTCGTCGCCGGCCGGCACACCCATCGGCTCCAGCGCCATGCCGCATTTCGGGCAATCACCGGGCGCATCGCGAACGATTTCGGGGTGCATTGGGCAGGTGTATTGAGTGCCTTTCGGCACCGCTTTCGTTTGCGTCTTGTGCGCCCCGGTCAGGTAGTGCGCAGGATCGGTCGCGAACTTGTCATGACACTTCTGCGAGCAGAAATGCCAGGTCTTGCGTTCGTAGGTGAAGCTCGGTTTGCCGGTGCCAAGGGTCACCGACATGCCGCATACCGGATCCTTCACCACCGCGGCAGGCGCGTCGGCAGGGTTGCCGTGCGCGCCATGTGCGTCGTGAGAGTGCCCGGCCCCGTGATGATGGCCTTCGTGCCCGCTCGTGCTTGTCTTGGTGTCCATCGCAATCGCCTCCAGGTTGTCTTACCTTCAGCCTAGACCTGTGAGTCGCCCACAGGTCAAGCGCTGTTTTTCACTGCACGGTTGCGAGTTGATGTCCTTCGCCGCCAGGCAGCTGGATGCTTCCCAGAACCTCCAGTGACGTCTGGTCCACCACCCAGATCTTTGGCTCCTTGCGGCTGGAGACGTAGAGCTTGCCGGTGCCACGCACGGCACCTAGGTGATACGGTGCCGGTGCGAGCGGTAGCACGCGGCGCGCGTCGGTCTGCGGGTCGAGGGCGACCAACTTGTCATCGGAGATGACGCTGACGAAGAGCGAGCGACCGTCATCGCTGATGTCGAGTCCGTGCAGTCGTTTGCCCATCGCATAGCTGCGCTCGACCTTGCCGGTCGCGATTGACACGGCGCTGACCTCACCACTGCGCGCATTGGCGACATAGATCTGTTTGCCGTCCGGTGCGAAGACCATGTGCTCGGGAGAGGCGCCGGCTTCCAGGGTACGAATGACCTTCCAGTCGGCGGTGTCGATCTCGCTGATCGTCGCGTTGCCGCTGTTGCTGACGTACACCCGTGTCCCGTCGGGAGTGACAAGCGCGTAGTTCGGCGCCGGCCCGGTGGCGATGGTGTGCACGACCGTGTTCTCGTTCAGATCCACGACGCTGATGCCGCCGCGCGTCGGATGCGTGGATAGCACGTAGCGGCCGTCGGGGGTGATCGCCTGATGATGCGTCCAGCCCGCCACAGGGATGGTCGACATGACGTGGCCGTGTGCCGGATGAAGGACGAACAGCTTGCTGTTGGCGCTGTCTATCGGGGCGCCTTGGGGCAATGGCGTTTCCGACAGGCTGCCGGCGACGAGGTATTCACCGTCGGGCGTGGCGACCAGGCCATGCGAGTTGTCGACGCCCTCGTAGGTCGCGCTGATGCGATCGGTGACTGCGTCGACGGCGATGACCTTGTTGGCGGAACCAAGCGGGATGTAGACCGTCACGCCGGCCCACACCGATTGCGCCGAAAGCGTGATGGCGAGGGCTGCAGCGGCCAGATGGAGAGTACGGTTCATGGTTATTCCTTTCTTGAGAATGTTGTCTTGTTCTGGTTCTGGCAGTCCGATCGGAGCGTGGCGGGAGCGCACTGGCAAGGCAGTTCCAATGCGTCAGCGGAGCATGAATTCCTTGCGCATGTAGTTCAGCACTGCCGCGAGATCCTCGTTGCTCAGCTTCGGATTGCCGCCCCGTGGCGGCATGGCCAGCGGCGATCCGGGGCTCTGAAAGCCCTCGGCGATACGTTTCAGCAGCACCTCATCGGCTGCAGCCAGAGGGCCGTCCTTGCCGCTCAGATCGGGAACGCCCGGCAGCACGCCGGCGCCGTCGGCACCGTGGCAGGCGAGACAACTCGACTGATAGATCGACTCGCCGGTGGCGTTGGCTGCCCAGGTGGCGCCTGCAAGAAGAGCACCCACGGCGAGCAGCAGGATGCTCGCTACCCGCTTCATGGCAGTTCCTCGCCGTTCCGGGCGGTCGGCTCGGTCTCCTTGCTGATGGGCCAGTGCGGCAAGAAGGCCGGCGTGCGCTGCGCGTAGGTCGTCCATGCTTCGCCGAAGGTGGCCGCGGCGTCGCGTTCCTCACGGCGTGCGAGGCGGACGTAGACCGTCACCAGGATCGGGAACATGATCAAGGTGATCAGCGTCGGCCATTGCAGCAGGAAACCGACCATGATCAGGATGAAGGCGACGTACTGCGGATGACGCAGGCGCGCGTAGGGACCGGCGGTGGCCAGAACGTTTTTCGCCTGCGCCACATAGAGCACCCGCCACGCCACCGACAGCAGCCAGAAGCCGCCACCGATGAAGACGGTGGACAGCAGATGGAAAGGCCCGAAATGCGGGTTCGAACGCCAGCCGAACATCACTTCCAGCAGATGGCCGGCGTCGTGGCCGAGGAAGTCCACTCCGGGAAACTGCTGCGCCAGCCAGCCTGAGAACAGGTAGATGGTCAGCGGGAAGCCGTACATCTCGGTGAACAACGCGACGATGAAGCCCGAGAACAGGCCCAGCGTGCGCCAGTCACGCCTGCTGCGCGGCTTGAAGAAGCTGAAGGCGAAGAAGATGAATACGGCGGAGTTGATCACCACCAGCGACCACAGGCCGTAAGCGGACGGATCGTGGTTCATTGGTCCTTTTCCTTGTCTGACGGGCCGTCATTGCCAGCGCCGCCGTGCCCCCCATGCCCCCCGTGCCCGCCATGACCGCCGTGCATGAAGACGTGCATCAGCGGACAGATGAGCAGGAACAGCCAGGGCCAC
>DPSD01000249.1:0-2394 GCA_003538495.1 Accumulibacter sp. | reverse complement strand
AGCAGGAACAGCCAGGGCCACCAGCTGAACCAGCTGAACCAGCCGGTCAGATGAGCGCGGTGCTCGACGGCGAGCAGAATCAGCGAGAGGACACCGAAGCCGCCGAACACCCACCAGGAGCGACGACTGGGCCTGTCGCGTGACGGATCGCGATCGCCTGCGATTTCGGAATGCTCATGCGTGGCCATGAAAGTCTCCCTGACAGAATGAGTGATTGCCGATGCCGATGCCGTTGCGGGGCAGCGGCGCGACGCTGCACTTGCGAGCGACCATTTCCCTGAGCGTGCTTTCCTCTTGCAGGAATGCCTCGACGGCGAGCGGATCGAACTGGCTGCCGCTCATACGTTCGATCTCTTCCTTTGCCGTGTCGAAATCGACGCCACGCCGGTACGGCCGATCGGAAGTCATCGCGTCGAGCGTGTCGATCACCGCGAACAGCCGCGCGCCGAGCGGAATGGCGTTGGCGCGTAGCCCTGCCGGGTAGCCGCTCCCGTCGAAGCGTTCTTCGTGACACAGGAGGATTTGCGCCGCTTCGGCGAAAACCGGCAAGGGTGCCAGAATTCGCCAGCCCGCCGCCGGATGGGTGCGCATCAGCGTCCACTCGGCTTCGTCGAGCGGCCCTTGCTTGAGCAACACGGCGTCCGGGACACCGATCTTGCCGATGTCGTGCAGCAGCGCACCCCAGTAGATGTCGCGCAAGCCCGCGGGGTCGGAGATGAAGCAGCGCGCCAGTACCAGGGTGTGACACGCCACCCGTAGCGAATGCTGACCGGTTCCGTGCTCGCGCAGGTCAATGGCGGCGGCCAGCGTTTCGGCGAAGCTGTCGTAGGCTTGCGTGCAGGCTTCCGGGTCGTACCGGCAGCGCGTTGGAGCGAACGATTCGCCGGGGTGGTCGTTCTCGATTCGAGCGACCGAAAGTGCTGTGAGGCCTAAGATCGAATGGCGCTCAGCCTTGTCGGTCGATCGGCGCTGCTCGCCTCTGTTTTCTGGTTTCATGTTCACGTCTCGCTTCCCATTGGTGGTTTCTTGCGCATCTAGCCTGGACCTGTGAGTCGCTCGCTGGTCAAGCCTGCGGGTTATTTCGTTCGTCGCTGGTGGCGTCGATCAGCGCACACGCGGCGTGGCCATCGGGCTCGCCGTCGGGCATCTCTGCCCACAGTTCCAGAGCCTGTTCCAGGCGCGCCTGCAAAGCCTGTATCTCGGCCAGGCGTTCGCGGGTTTCAACGATGCGCCGCTGGACGATCTCTCGCACCACCGGGCACGGTGTATCGCCTCGATCCGACATGCCGAGAATCTGAGCGATTTCATCGAGTTGAAAGCCGAGGCGCTTGGCGCGTGAGATAAAGCGCAGGCGACGGGTATCGACTCCATTGAAACGCCGGTAGCCGTTGGCGGGGTCCTTGGCTGGACGCAGCAGGCCGATTTGAACGTAGTAGCGGACAGTGTCGGGAGAGGCGCCTGTCAGACTGGCAAGCTCACTGACTTTCACGGACTTTCCCTCCATCCGCGTGCTGCCTGATTCGCGTGGTGGCGGCCAACGTACCCGGTGTTTCGAATAGGAAGCGTCGCATGTTGTGGTCTCTTTGGAAGCGATGTTTGGCGCACAATTTGTGCCTACCAACCATGCTGCCATCCCGATCCGCACTGGTTGCTGACCGCAGGATTACACTTCTGTCACTTCGGCCGTTTCCGTTGATGTGGAGTGTCCCCATGATCGCTTTTGTCGCGATGCTGCTCTTTCTTCTCCGATGCATGGTGGCCACGGCAGGCACAACACAAACGACAGCACACCGGGAACCCTTGACCAACGTCACGCCCGGGGTGAGATTGTCGAAGAGGACTCCCAGCGGATGGGGAAGGAGCTCGAATGCTTAATCAAGACCGACTGTTTCCGTCTACGGCGATGCCCGATCCGGACTGGTGGCAAGCCTTGTGGCCCGACCCCGAGGGTGTCGTCCAAACCTTGCGCATTGAGCCCGGCATGGTGGTTGTCGACGTGGGTTGCGGCCCCGGCTACTTCACTGCCGCCATTGCGCGGCAAGCCGCGCCGGGACAAGTCATCGGGCTAGATCTCGACCCAGCAATGCTGGAGCAGGCCAAAGCCGCTTGCAAAGAGATGACCAATTGCGCCTGGCGGCTCGGTGACGCGATGGAGTTGTCGCAATTGATTGCGACCCCAGTGGACTATGTTCTGATCGCCAACACGTTTCACGGCGTACCGGCCAAGACGACCCTGGCCAGAGAGGTCGCCGCCGCCCTGAATCCAAACGGTCGTCTTGCCATCGTCAACTGGTATCCGCAGCCGCGCGAAGAAACGACCGTCCTGGATAAGCCACGTGGTCCCCGAACGGAACTCCGCATGTCCCCCAAGGAGACCCGTGCGGCAGTTGAACC
>DPSD01000185.1:1430-2948 GCA_003538495.1 Accumulibacter sp. | reverse complement strand
GGTGTTCTGCTGCCCGTCGATCTACGAGCCTTTCGGGATCATCAACCTGGAAGCCATGGCTTGCCGCACGGCGGTCGTCGCGAGTGCGGTCGGCGGCATCAAGGAGGTCGTCGTCGATGGTGTCACCGGCTATCTGGTACCACTCGAACAATTGCACGTGGCGCCCTTCGAACCGGTGAACCCCGACGCCTTCTCGCGTGATCTCGCAACGGCAATCAACAAGATCCTCGACAACCCCGAGCTCGCCGAGTCAATGGCCGCCGCCGGCCAGCAACGCGCTCGCGAGGTGTTCAGCTGGTCGAGCATCGCCCAGCAAACGAAGAGCCTCTACGATTCGCTGCTGAAGTAGCTCTCCGTGCTGCCGCTCGGTCCCGGAGATCGGGGTCGAACGGGCTGCCCGCTGACCGCCCGACCGGGCATTCCCCCTCGGATCAGAACAGATCTGACTCGATCGCACTCTTCCGGCACCGCCGGTTCAGTATTCAGGAGCACCATAAATGATTCCTCAAGACTATCCCCGCGTAAACATCGAAGCCGTCCAGCCACAGATCGACTGCGGCCGCTACCCGATCAAGCGCGTCGTCGGCGAAAAGGTTGCCGTCAGTGCCGACATCTACAAGGAAGGACACGACAAGCTGGCCGCTGTCCTCAAGGTGCGCAAGGTGGGCGATGAGAAATGGCAGGAAAGCCCGATGACGCTGGCTCTCAACGACGACTGGAGCGGTGAGTTCACGGTCACCGAGATCGGCCCCTGGGAGTACACCATCGAGGCCTACGCCGATCACTACCTGTCCTGGGTGGAAGAAATCAGCAAGAAAAACGTCCCCGGTGCCAAGCTCGAAAGCGAGTTGCTCGAGGGACTCGCGATCATCAGAAAATCGGCGGTCGCCGCCAAAGGCGAGGACCGTGCGCGCATCAACGGCATCGTCTCGGCGATCGAAAGCGCGATGGCCGCGGGTGAGCAGCAGGGCGCGGTCGATCTTGGCGTCGGCGGCGTGCTGCGCAGCCTGATGGCCAGGTACCCCGATCGCAGCGAGGGCTACCAACTGGCGCCAGCGCTGAAGATCATGGTCAATCGGCCGATCAGCCGTTTTGCCGCCTGGTACGAGTTCTTTCCGCGTTCGCAGGGCAGCGCCCCGTATCGCCATGGCACGCTTAAGGACAGCATCCTCCGCTTGCACGACATCAAGGCGATGGGCTTCGACGTCGTCTATCTGCCGCCGATTCACCCGATCGGGCACAGCTTCCGCAAAGGCAAGAACAACAGTCTCGAGGCCGGCGCCAACGACGTCGGCAGTCCGTGGGCGATCGGCAACGAGCATGGCGGCCACACCGGGCTGGAACCAAAGCTTGGCACCTGGGACGACTGGGATCTGTTCGTCGCCACCTGTCGTGAGCTGCAGATCGAGATAGCCCTCGATTACGTGATGAACTGCTCGCCGGATCATCCCTACGTCAGCGAACATCCGGAATGGTTTTTCCACCGGCCGGATGGTTCGATCAAGTACGCCGAAAACC
>DPSD01000185.1:533-1158 GCA_003538495.1 Accumulibacter sp. | reverse complement strand
TCAAGTACGCCGAAAACCCGCCCAAGAAGTACCAGGACGTCTATCCGCTGAACTTCGGGACCAGCGACCGCGAGGGCTTGTGGCAGGAGATGCTCAGGATCTTCCTGTTCTGGATCGACAAGGGGGTGACCACTTTTCGTGTCGACAACCCGCATACCAAACCGGTCGCATTCTGGGAATGGGTGATCGGCCAGGTGCATCTGCAGCACCCCGGCGTGATTTTCCTGGCCGAAGCCTTTACCAAGCCGAAGATGATGCGGCTGCTGGCCAAAGCCGGCTACGCGCAGTCCTACACCTACTTCACCTGGCGCAACACCAAGGAGGAACTCACCGAGTACGTCAGCGAGCTGACCAGTGGCCCGATGAAGGAGTACTTCACCGGCAACTTCTTCGCCAATACGCCGGACATCCTGCCGCCGATCCTGCAGGTTGGCGGGCGGCCGGCGTTCATCATGCGGGCCGTACTGGCCGCCACGCTGTCGTCGGTCTACGGCATCTACAGCGGCTACGAACTGTGCGAAAACGCGGCGATTCCGGGCAAGGAGGAATACCTGGACTCGGAGAAGTACGAAATCAAGGTGCGCAACTGGCGATCACCGGGCAACATCGTCGACATCATCACCCG
>DPSD01000185.1:0-256 GCA_003538495.1 Accumulibacter sp. | reverse complement strand
ACATCGTCGACATCATCACCCGCATCAATCAAGCCCGGCGCGAATCGCCTGCCCTGCACGGCTACAACAACGTGCTTTTCCTGGCCACCGACAATCGGAATATCATCGCCTACGCCAAGATGACCGACGACCGCTCGGACATCGTCGTCTGCGCCGTGAACCTGGATCCATTTCACCAGCAGGTGGCAACCGTCCAGATCCCGCTCGGCACCTTCGATATCGCCTGGGACGAACAATACCAGGCGCACGACCTGCT
>DPSD01000248.1:17218-18012 GCA_003538495.1 Accumulibacter sp. | reverse complement strand
GCATTTTCGCCGCCAGATTTCTGCGGATTTGCTCCGCCGCCAACAGCGACCGAGCAATGCGGCCAGGCCGGCATCGGCAAGCCGCTGACCAGCGACCAGCAGCGTATTCGCCAATTGGAAGTTGAAAACCGCCAGCTGCGACAGGACAACGACCAGTTAAAAAAAAGCGTCGGCCTTCTTTGCCCGAGATCTGCGATGAGCCTCCAGCTCATCGATCAGTTGGCAGAGAAGGCCGACGCCGGTGTGGCACCGCTGTGCCGCGCCCTCGGCGCCAGTCGCTCGGGGTACTACGCCGCCGCCGCACGGGCGAGAAAGTCCGCCAGCGTTTTGTGCGGCAAAGGTTGATTTGAAGACGGCTTTTGCTGCCTCCGAGCAAAGCGATGGCAGCCGGCGCTTGCAGCAAGCGTTGATTGCACATGGCCGGCCCAGCGGTCGGCACCGTCTCCGAACGCTGATGAGAATCAACGGACTACGACCCGTCTGGAAACGCGAGGTCATCCACACCACCGACAGTCACCATGCCCTGCCGATGGCAGACGAGCTGCTCAACCGGCAGTTCGAACCGGCCAAAGCGAATACCGCCTGCGTCTCGGACATCACCTACAGCCACACGGTAGCGGCTGGTTGTACCTGGCCGCCATGCTGGACCTGTTTTCGCGCAGCATCGTGGGCTGGGCGATGGCCCCAAACATGCCTGCCGAACCGGTCTGTACGGCTTTCCAGATGGCCAATACCCAGCAGCAACCGCCGGTGGGTCTGGTGGTGGTGCATGCGGATCGCGGCAGCCAGTACGC
>DPSD01000248.1:8426-16919 GCA_003538495.1 Accumulibacter sp. | reverse complement strand
GCCGCAAGGGCAACTGTTGGGATAACGCCGTCATGGAGCGCGTCTGGCCGAACAACTATGCCAACCATGCAGAGGCCACGCGCAACGCCATCGACGACCTCGTCGGCTTCTGCAACAGTATCCGCCTGCACTCGAAACTCGGTTACCTGCCGCCGAAGGTCTATGAACAACAAATGGCAGAGAAACAACCTATCCCGGTACCCGAAATAACTTGACCGCTACCGTCTAAACTTCAGTTACTTGGCCAAACCCACCAGATGATCGACTGCAGCCTTGATCTCGTCATCGGTCAGGTCGGCACCTCCCCCCTTTGGCGGCATCGCACCCTTGCCATTGGTCACGCTAGTCACCAGCGCAGCGCTGCCGGTGGCAATTCGGGGCGCCCACGCCGCCTTGTCGCCAGCTTTCGGCGCGCCAGCTACGCCGCTTGCATGGCAAGCCATGCAGACGGAGTTGTAGACCGCAGCGCCGTCACGCGGCCGGCCATCTGCCGCAGCAGGCGCTCTCCCCAACTCCACCTTGGCCACCGGCAGGATGCGAACATAGACGTCGTCGCTGTTGCCGGTCGCGACGCTACCCTTGCCGACCATCGATAGCGGCCAGATGACCACAATCAGAACAATCGCGATAACGACGGTGATCATCAGGATCGCCCGCGAAGAGTATTGTTTTTCTGCCATGCCAGATCCTTGGTTGTCTGCGGATTAGGCTTCCATTGTAGCGCCGTTTCTAGCTGCCCCAAAGCTCCGGACTGGACTCCCCGCGGCAAACCGGTTAAGCTTCCGATCCCGCACGCGCCCGTAGCTCAGCTGGATAGAGTACTGCCCTCCGAAGGCAGGGGTCGGACGTTCGAATCGTCTCGGGCGTGCCAGAATGACACGCAAGAGCGCACCGCTCGGGTGCCGCTCTTGCGTCCACCATCGGCGTTCGGCGACCGCGGCCCTCACTTTCGGAGGCGCGGATGATGCTTGGCGCCGCGGCCGCTACCCATCCGTATCGGCGAGCAGTCGGGATTCGGCGCCGGAGCCCTTACGGCGCCCCCGAACGCCCGCACCGCCTTGACCGGCTAACTCTTCTGCTCTTGTTTGACTAATGTCAAACGGATCCCGATTTGCCCGGTCCAGGATTGAGGCTTGGATTGGATCGTCCACTCCCATCGGCGATCCATGCTTGTCAACGCTGAGGAGAGACATTATGAGGCGTGCACACATCGGAGCTGTGTCGGTTGCTGCTGGCATGGCGCTCTACGGCGGCGCGGCCTGCGCACAACAACGGCCGAACGATCTCGGCAAGTATGAATTTGAAGTGAACTGCGCGGTTTGCCATGGTGCCGATGGCAAAGGGAATGGCCTGATGACGAATCTGTTGCGCAAGAGTCTGCCCGACCTCACGCTGCTGGCGAAGAAGAACCAGGGAGTTGTTCCGACAGATCGGCTGTATGAAGTGATCGAAGGCATCGGCGTTCCTAGTCATGGCTCACGCGAGATGCCGATCTGGGGCCGGGAATACCGCCTTGAGGATGGCGAGCGCTATCTCGAAGGACGTGGTAGCTATGATGCGCAAGCATTGGTACGCGCACGGATTCTCCTGCTGATCGACTACATAAGCCGCATTCAGGTTCGCTGACCGCGCCGAAATACGTAACTCTGACCCGCCTGAGTCTAAGTCGGCACGATCCCGCGCCCAGGCGAGCCATTCGGCAAACATCGCCGACGGACACCACCGATCATGAACCCCGCCTCCGCAGCGGAGGCTCCCCAGCCTCGCGTCCGGGAGACTTGGTCACGATGCAGGGGAACGAACTACTGCCTCCTCCACGCGGACGCTTCACGGCGCCGACCGGATCAGGGTAGCCCGTGGCTCTCCCGGGAAATCCCGCCACACCATAGGCGATCGCCGGAACCTGGAGGTGGGCAGCGCTGTTCTGCCGGGAAACCCTCGCCAGTCCTGCCCAGTTGCCCAGCATGCCGACCCAACAACAGGCTGCGCTTGTGCACCGCAGGTCATCGGGCCAAGGGGTTGGCGCGTTAGGCAAGGGTCTCGACATCCAAAGGCATCAACATGAAACGTCTACTACTAGTCGCCGCCGCACTGCTTTCCACCACCGCGCCGGCGATTGCCGCCGATCTTGGCCTATCGGTAAGTATCGGCCAACCCGGCTTCTACGGTCGCATTGACGTTGGCGGCTATCCGCAGCCGCAACTGGTCTATCCGCAGCCGATCTTCGTCGAGCGTGTCCCGGTTGGCCGCCCACCGGTGTATCTGTACGTGCCACCTGGGCACGCCAAGCACTGGAACAAGCACTGCCGCTCGTACGGAGCCTGCGGTGAGCCAGTCTATTTTGTGAACGCCAACTGGTATCAGCGCGAGTACGTGCCTCGTTACCAGCGAACTCGTCACTATCGCGGAAACGACCTCCGCGAAGACTACAGGGATTATCGCCGGAACGGCTACGGTGACCCGCACAGCGGCGACTACCGTGGTGACGCCAGGCACGACCGGCGCGGCTACGATGACGGTCACCGTGACCGTCGCTGAAGCCTCGGCCTGACGGAGTACCACAGCCAACCCCTGCGGCCACCGTGTGCCGTGTCGACTGCGTGCCCCGCCACCGCATACGGCGCGACCGCCACCCATGATCGAATCAATCCTGCTTACTGCTGCGCGCATCTCGACTTTCCATCGACAGCAACCGCTGACCAACGCCAGCGGCTTTTTTTTCGAACGCGATGGGCGGCTGTTCCTGGTCACCAGTCGACACGTGCTGTTCGACGAACCCAGCCGGCACTTCCCGGACCGCATCGAGATCGAACTGCACGTCAATCGGGACAACATTGCCGAATCAATCGGATTTTCGATACCGCTGTACGGCGCCAACCGGCAGCGAGCCTGGTGTCAGGGTCTCGATACCGCTGGCGAGATCGACGTGGCGGTGATCGAGATCGACCGTGCGGCGCTACCGGAAACGATGGCCTACCAAGCCTTCACGCCGCGGCATCTGCCGGGCCGGTTTGATCAGGTCGAGGTTGGCAGCTCATTGCTGGTCGTGGGCTTCCCGCTGGGATTCCACGACCACCTCCACCACATGCCGGTGGTGCGGCAAGCGATCGTTGCGTCGTCGTTTGGACTGCGTTTTCAGGGAGAAGGCTATTTTCTCACCGATGCACGCACGCACCGGGGAACCAGCGGTGCGCCGGTAGTGATGCGCGCTGCCACACTTGAGTTGGCACACCACGACCTGCCGTGGATGTTGCTTGGTGTTCACTCGGCAAGGCTTGATGTCGGCGCGCGCGACCCCGATCAGGACGAGGCACTGGGACTCAACTGCGCCTGGTACGCGGATATCCTGCTGACCTTGACCGATCGCTGAATGAAACCGTTTGCCCGCTTGCGGCGTCCTCGCCCGAGCAAGCGGTGCTGCCGGACGCCTACTTGACCGGGGTCGGCGTCTGGGCGAGCGTCTGCTCGATCTTGGCCAGCGGGACCGCGCCGGGAATGCGCTCGCCGTCGCCGAAGAAGATCGTCGGGGTGCCGTTGATCGCCAGCTTCCGGCCAAGCTCGACGGACTTCTTGACCGCAGCGGTATCGCAATCGCCCTTGCCGGTCGGCGCCTTGCCATCGACCATCCAGTCGTTCCAGGCCTTGGCCTTGTCGGCCGAACACCAGATCTGATTGGACTTCTCGAGCGAATCCGGCGACAGAATCGGATAGAGGAAGGTATAGATGGTCACGTTGTCCAGCTTGACGATATCCTTCGCCAGCTTCTTGCAGTAGCCGCAGTTCGGATCCTCGAAGGTAGCCAGAACCCGCTTGCCGTCGCCGCGCACCTGCTTGACAGCCAGCGCCAGCGGCAATTCCGAGAACTTGATCGCCGTCAGCTTCTGCATCCGCTCGGAAGTCACGTTCTTCATCGTCTTGCCGTCGATCAGCGAGCCAACAAGTAGCGCCGAGACCTTCTCGTCGGTGTAGACGATCTGGCCATCCGTGTAGACTTCGTAAAGCCCGAGATAGGGGGTCTTGGTGACGCTGGTGACCGGGGCACCGAGCTTGCCTTCAAGCGCTTTCTTGACGCTGGCCTCGTCGGCGCGGGTGGGCGGGCTGAGGGCCAGTGCGAGAGCAATTGTCACGAGGGTCTTGTACATCCTGGTTCTCCATGTTGGGGATGCCAGCGTTTCAGAAAGCGCCGATGGCGTAGCGAACGAGCAGGTTTTTTAGGACTGGCAAAGCGTTGGTGAGGTTCATTCCGAGGTTGCGCAAGGGCCTGAGGCCCGGCAAGTCGTGGCGGAAAAGCTTGTGCAGGGCGTGCGTGGTGGCTTGCATCAGGAGGGTTTCTTCGCGGCGTTGCCGCTGATAGCGAGCGAGCAGGCGCTCGTTGCCGATGTCCTGCCAATCGGGAGTCGCGGCGAGCACACCGGCCAGCGCCCTGGCATCCTGGTAACCGAGGTTGATCCCGTGGCCGGAGAGTGGGTGGATGCCATGTGCCGCATCGCCGATCAGCGCCAGACGGTGCGCAACCACCCGCGGCACCTGCATCAGGCGCAGGGGAAACGCTGCCGCCGGAGTGAGCAGGCGGAAGCTTCCCAATTGGCAATTGCCTGCCGCAGCCACACGGACACAAAATTCTTCACTTGGCATGGCCAGCAGCGTCCGGGCGTTCTCGTCCGGAGTGGACCAGACGATGGAGATGCGATTACCGGCCATCGGTAGCCAGGCCAGCACCCCGTCGTCACGGAACCATTGCCGCGCAATACCGCGGTGCGGGCGTTCGCATTCCAGATTGGCGACCAGGCCCATTTCGCCGTAGGGAGTGTTGATCGCCGGCAGGCCAAGCGCGTCGCGAACCCAGGAGTCGCGTCCGTCGGCACCGACCAGCAAGCGCGCCGACACCGCCCGGCCGTCGGCCAGGGTGAGGACGGCCGCAGCCGGGCCGATCTCCAGCGCTCGTGGCGCGGCTGGGCAGAGCAGCGTGAGCTGGCCTTGCCGCTTGACGTTCTCCCAAAGTTCGCAGGCCATCAGCGATGACTCGAGAATCCAGCCAAGTTCCGGAAGGCCCGCCTGATAAGCCGAGAAATCGAGCTGCGCGCCCGCGTCGCCAAAAACCTGCATCGCGTGAATCGGAGCGATACGCTCTGCGGCCATGTGCTGCCACGCTCCAATCGCCTGCAGAAAGGCAGCGTTGGCGGGCGAAACGGCGTATACACGCACATCCCAACCCGGCGGAGCGAGCGGCGGTCGCTGTTCGACCAGGGCGATCCGCAGGCGTGCGTCGCGCAGAGCGCAAGCCAGGGAAAGGCCGGCGAGGCCACCGCCCACGATAAGAACGTCGAATTCTGTAGCTTGCATGCAGTGAGGCTCAGAGAAGTCGCCGGCGCGCACCGCACGACCGGGGTTTTACAAGCGCGGCCAGGAATGTTAGAAGATCACTCCAGTGAACTCGTCTGCCGAGCCACTGGGGCACACTTACTTTCCTGCGGTCGTCTGTGGCGAACACGATTCACCCCTGGACGCGCTGGTCGCCTTGTGCGTACCGCGCGACGAAGCGATGAACCTGGTGACCGCCTCCTGGCCGAGCAGCGCCTCGAACTGCCTCATCGCCAAACTGGACGGCGGTCGCCCGGTGGTCGTGTTGCGCACACCGGATGGACGTTGGGCGGCGTGCAACGCGTTCTTGGGCGACCCCTGTGCAACGCCACGGCAAGCCGACCAACGCCTGGC
Organism: Accumulibacter sp.; assembly: GCA_003538495.1. Next base: position 11,204 of record DPSD01000248.1, on the reverse strand, counting down.
GGCACTGCTCAAACGCCACCAGCACGGTTACGTGGTGACGTGGCCTGCCGTCTGACCGGACAGGACTAGCAGCCGGCGCAAGCGACTGGCGACTGGCGGGATTGCCAAACCTTGGCCTGGCGATGCGCAACCCCAGCCGAACGCGGCTCGATCAGCCCTTTAGGCACCCACTCATGAAGGCCTTGCGCTCATCGCCCTTGAGTTGCTTGCTACCGGCTTCTGCGTTACACGCCTTCATCTTGTCCTGCTGAGAAGCCTTCACCGGCGCCGCCTTGAGACAGCCGCTCATGAACGTCTTGCGCTCGTCGCCCGCCAAGGCCTTTCCCTTGGCCTCGGCATTGCAGGCGGTCATTTTTTCCTGCTGCGCCTTCTGGGCTGCCGAGGGTTCCTTCTTCTGTTCAGCAGCAAGAGCGCCGCCTGTGGCGACGACCAGAGCGACCAGCGCAAGCATGGCTTTCATCGATAATTCTCCTCAGGTTGTGGAAATCCCGTGATTAGGCCATTGCTACAGGTCGTCGTCAAGCAGCGCCTGTTGCTGCCGGTCGATGAAGTCTCCCATGCTGTCGATGCCGCGCAACTGCAGGATGCTGTTGCGTACCGCCGCTTCGAGCAGCACAGCTATGTTGCGCCCGGCAGCCACCGGGATGACCACCTTGCGGATGGGTAATCCGAGGATGTCCTGCGACTGCGCGTCGAGCGGCAGACGCGGCCCGTCGGCACCGCTGAGCGGCCTCTGCAAATGCGCGATCAGCTTGAGCTTCATCTTTCGACGTGACGCTGTTTCCCCGAAGATGGTGCGGATGTTGAGCAAGCCAAGGCCGCGTACTTCCAGATAGTCGCGCAGCATGCTCGGACAGCGCCCCTCGATCGTCGTCGGAGCAATACAAGCGAGTTCGACGACGTCGTCGGCAACCAGGCCGTGGCCGCGCGAGATCAATTCCAGTGCCAGTTCGCTCTTGCCGACACCGGAATCGCCGGTGATCAGAACGCCCATTCCGAAAACGTCCATCAGCACGCCATGCATCGATGTCGAACCAGCCAGGCGACGCGACAGATAGATGCGCAGCAGGTCGATCACCGCGGAACACGGCTTCGAACTGACAAACAGAGGAGTCTGTGTCGACTCGCAGGCGTCGCGAATCGCCGGCAGGATTTCAAGGCCATCGGCAAGAATGAGCGCTGGCGGCCGGGCCACGATCAACTCGCGCAACTGCTGGCGCAGGCGCTCGGGGGTAACCCGTAGCGCCCAGGCTTGTTCGGCCCTGCCGATGACTTGCAGCCGCTCCGGGTGAATGAGGTTGAGGTGGCCGACGACATCGGCACCGTAATTGCTCTGTTCCTTGAGTTCAATCTGGCGGTCGACACCGACTGCGACGACCCAGGCAAGCTTCAGTTTGTCACGGTGGTCCTCATACAGCTGAACCACACTAAACTGACGTGCGGCGTTCATGTTCCGTCGGCAAAGATCTGGCGAACAGCATTGGGGTCAACGGCAGTGGACAGGGCTTCGCGACAAGCGCGGTCCGAAAAGTGCTGGGCCAGTTCAGAGAGGATTTGCAAGTGCTGTTCAGTCGCCACCTCGGGGACCAGCAGGACGAACAGCAGCGAAACCGGTTTCCCGTCTGGAGAATCGAAGGCCACTGGTGCCGTCAGCCGCAGGAAGGCTCCGGTGGCATCTTTCAGGCCTTTGATCCGGCCGTGCGGGATCGCCACACCCTGACCAAGACCAGTCGAACCCAATTTCTCGCGCGCAAACAGACTGTCGAACACGGTACTGCGAGCGATGCCAAGATAGTTTTCAAAAAGGAGGCCCACGTGCTCGAAGACGCGTTTCTTGCTGCTCGCGTCGAGATCAAGAATGATGTTTTCGAGGGGGAGTAACTGGGTAATCTGGCTCATGCGACAAAAACCCGAAAAAGGCTGACATGGTTAAGTTCAAACAAGGAAGCGCACGGGCTGGTGGGCAAGTGCGGCCCCCTTGGCCCGTGCGCAGAGTGTACAACGATCACTCAGCGACGATGTGATCGATGATCTTGCTCCCGCGATGATGATCCTGCAACTTCTGCTTGTACTTCTGGACCTGGCGCTCAAGTTTGTCGACCAGACCATCGACGGCGGCGTAGAGATCCTCGTCGGTGGATTCGACGTAGACATCCTTGCCGGCGAGGTGCACGGTGACTTCGGCTTTCTGCTTCAGTTTGTCCACCGACAGGATCACGTTCACGTCTATCACGTTATCGAAGTGCCGAGTGATCCGCTCGAGCTTGCCGGTAACGTAATCGCGTAGGGCCGGGGTAATCTCGAGGTGGTGTCCACTGACTTGCAGGTTCATGGTGTGGCTCCTTCTTCCTTAGATGGACTTGCGTAAATTGACCGGCGGGATACTGAGCGCTTCACGGTACTTCGCAATCGTTCGCCGTGCTACGACAATGCCCTGCTGACCAAGAACTTCGGATATCTGGCTATCCGAAAGTGGTTTCTTCGGTTCCTCGGCGCCGATCAGCTGCTTGATCAGCGCGCGAATGGCCGTTGCTGAATACGCCCCGCCAGCTTCGGTGCCGACGTGGCTGCCAAAAAAGTATTTCAGTTCGAAGATCCCGCGCGGTGTTGCCATGTACTTCTGTGTCGTGACCCGTGAGATGGTCGATTCGTGCAACCCCAGGAGGTCGGCGATTTCCCGCAAGACCAGCGGACGCATCGCCACTTCGCCGTGATCAAGGAACTGGCGCTGACGTTCGACGATAGCCTGCGCCACACGCAGGATCGTGTCAAACCGTT
>DPSD01000248.1:4917-8167 GCA_003538495.1 Accumulibacter sp. | reverse complement strand
CGCAGGATCGTGTCAAACCGTTGTTGCACGTTCCGGATCAGCCAGCGCGCCTCCTGAAGGTGAACCGCGAGCCCCGACCCACGCTGCCGGGAAAGAATCTGGGCATAAAGGCTATTGATCCGCAGGCGCGGAAACGCGTCGGAATTGACGCTCACCGACCACTGCCCGCGTAGCTTGCGTACCACTACATCGGGGGTGACATAACGGGTGTCGGAAGAGGCGAACTGTGCGCCAGGCCGTGGATTGAGACTACAGATCAAGAGATGCGCCGCGCGCAAGGCATCGTCGTCACAACCGGTGTGTTTCTTCAGTTTGACGAAGTCGTGGCTGGCCAGTTGGTCCAGGCAATGGCGGACGATATCCGCGGCCAGGGTGCGCGTCCTATCGACCGGCAAGGCCTCTAACTGCAGTAGCAGGCACTCCTGCGCGCTACGCGCGCCGACGCCGGTGGGGTCGAAGTGCTGCAGGTGATTGAGTGCAATCTGCAGTTCCTCGAGTTCGATTCCCAGCTCCGCAGGCATGGTGTCGACGAGTTCGTCGAGCGACTGCGTCAGGTAGCCATCGTCATCCAGCGCATCAACCAGACAGCGCACCAGAACGCGGTCACGGTCAGGCAGGGTCATCAGGCCCAACTGCCACAACAGGTGCTCACGCAAGGAAACCGTTGCTGCCTGCACATCCTGATAGTCGCTGTCTTCGTCGTCGAACGAACCCGAGGAACTGAAGTGAGCCGCTTCGTCCACCGGCCAGTTTTCTTCATCCGAGAACGACTGCTCGGTGCGCTCGTCTACCGTCGGTGGGCTGGTGGCCTCATCACCACTGCCGCCGCCCGGCGCGACATCGGTCTGGGCATACATCTCGTCGCGTTCGAGGAGCGGGTTCTCCCGCAAGTACTTTTCCAGCTCATGCTCAAGGTCAAGCGTCGACAGTTGCAGCAGTTTGATCGACAGCGCAAGCTGCGGGGTCAACGCGAGATGCTGGGTGAGCTTGAGCTGGAGGGACGGTTTCATTTACAGAACCGGGTAAGCCACCTCATCGGGATGCGCAAACAGCCCATATGGTTCTCGAGTTGTGGCGGAAGAGGCCGTTGGCGTCAGAGGCGGAAATTCTCGCCCAGATAGACCTTCCGGACATTTTCATTATAAATGATTTCCTCCGGGCGACCAGCGGCAAGGACGCTGCCCTCGTTGATGATGTAGGCGTGATCGCAGATGCCAAGAGTTTCGCGAACGTTGTGGTCGGTAATCAGCACGCCGATGCCACGCTCCTTGAGAAAACCGATGATCTTCTGAATGTCGAGCACGGCGATCGGGTCCACGCCGGCAAAGGGCTCGTCAAGCAGAATGAAGCGCGGCCCGGTGGCCAAGGCACGCGCGATCTCGACCCGCCGGCGTTCGCCACCGGACAAGGAAGTCGCCGGGCTGTTGCGCAGGTGGCTGATATGCAGTTCCTCGAGCAGATCTTCCGTGCGCCCATCAACCTCATCGACTGACAGCTTTTGCAGTTCGAGAACGGCCTTGACGTTTTCGCTGACTGTCAACTTGCGAAAGACGGAAGCCTCCTGCGGCAGGTAGGAGACGCCCAGGCGGGCGCGCTTGTGCATCGGCAGGTGCGTCAGCTTCGCCCCGTCAAGGGATACCTCGCCCCCGTCACAAGCGACCAGGCCAACCACCATGTAGAAGCAGGTCGTCTTGCCGGCACCGTTCGGACCGAGCAGGCCAACAACTTCACCGCTGAGGACTTCGAACGAGACGTCGTGCACCACGGTGCGGGACTTGTAGCATTTCTTGAGGCTGCGGGTAGACAACGTGCTCCGCGTATCTGGCGTATCTGACATTTTTCAATCATCTTCAAGAATACCGCGCAGTACGCGTCGGATTGTTTCGCCGGAAAATCCCCTGCCCGCCAGGAAGCGCATCTGGCGACCGCGCTCCGCGGCATCGTCAACACTTGCGGGCCGATACCCGAACTTCCGTTGCCAGACGCGACGCGCCCTTGTCAGTTCGTCCTCGCCGCCGCTCAGGGCAGTGCTCACCAAGTCGCTGGCGACACCCTTCGACCGGAGTTCATGAGCCAGGCGCGCGTCGCCCACACGCGCACCTCGAGACGTCACCCGCCCCGCCGCATAGCGCTCGTCGGACAGCAGGCCGCTCGCCGCAAGAGCGTCGAGCAAGGCTGCAAGCCCCTCTGCGGACTCGGCGTGGGGTGCGAGCTTGTGTGACAGCTCCAGCCGAGCGTATTCGCGACGGGCCAGCATGCGCAAAGCGCGCTCGCGCAGCGCGTCGTTCATCACCGAAGCACTACTGGGCAGTCGCTCTAGCGGTCTGGGACGGAACGTTCACCGCCACGCGGATCTTCTCTTCGATCTCCCGGGCAATCTGCGGCTTGCTCTTGAGATACTCGCGCGCGTTGTCCTTGCCCTGCCCGATCTTTTCGCCGTTGTACGCGTACCAGGAACCCGACTTGTCGATCAGCTTGTGCAGCACCCCGAGTTCGATGATCTCGCCCTCGCGCGAAGTTCCCTCGCCGTAGAGAATATCGAATATCGCTTCGCGGAACGGTGGTGCGACCTTGTTCTTGACCACCTTGACTCGGGTTTCGTTGCCAACGACTTCGTCGCCCTTCTTGATCGCACCAATTCGGCGGATGTCCAGGCGCACCGACGCGTAGAACTTGAGCGCATTGCCGCCGGTGGTGGTTTCGGGACTGCCGAACATGACGCCGATCTTCATCCGGATCTGGTTGATGAAGATCACCAGGGTGTTGGTGCGGTTGATGTTGGCGGTCAGCTTGCGCAGCGCCTGGCTCATCAGGCGCGCTTGCAGGCCGGGTAGCGAATCGCCCATCTCGCCTTCAATTTCGGCCTTTGGCACCAGCGCCGCAACCGAATCGATCACCACCACGTCGACACTCGCCGAGCGCACCAGCATGTCGGCGATTTCCAGCGCCTGCTCGCCGGTATCGGGTTGCGAAATGAGCAGCTCGTCCAGGTTTACCCCTAGCTTCTGCGCGTAGCCCGGGTCGAGCGCGTGCTCGGCGTCGATGAACGCCGCCGTGCCCCCGAGCTTCTGCATTTCGGCAATGACCTGCAGCGTCAAGGTTGTCTTGCCGGAGGACTCCGGACCATAAACCTCGACCACCCGACCGCGCGGCAGGCCGCCGATCCCCAATGCGATGTCCAGCCCCAGCGAGCCCGTGGAAACGACCGGAACGTCGGTCACCACGCTGCCTTCGCCCATCTTCATGATCG
>DPSD01000248.1:0-4605 GCA_003538495.1 Accumulibacter sp. | reverse complement strand
TGCCAAACTGCTTTTCGATCTGGGCCAACGCTGCAGCCAGCGCCTTCGCCTTGTTGTCGTCCATTGCCAGTCCCTTTTTCTTGATTGAGCGGAATTATCCCATTTTCGACGGCACCGAACATGCCGCCATCAGCAGTACCTGCTGCTGTGATTATATACAGTAGTCGAGAAGGGCGCAGACTTACCGGCGGGGGGGGGGGCGAGCCGCTTTGCTCGCGCTCAGCCCAGACCCCGGCCGGCGCGCTGCAACAGGCCCTGCAGCGCGTGCGCAACCGACTGCGCGCGCACAGCCTCGCGGTCGCCCTGAAAGCGACAGGTAGCAGTGTCCAGACGCCCTTGCGGCCCGGCCCAGGCGAAGCACACAGTCCCCACCGGTCTGCCCGCAGACCCGCCGTCCGGACCAGCGATCCCGGTAATGGCCACGGCCCACGCCGCATGGCTGCGGCGCAGAGCGCCCAGCGCCATGGCGGCGGCGGTCGCCTCAGATACCGCCCCCTGCGCCGCGAGGATGTCGTCGCCGACGCCGAGAATTTCGCTCTTGGCGTTGTTCGAATAGGTGATGAAGCCGCGGTCGAACCATCGGGAACTGCCGGCAATCGCGGTCAGACACTGCCCCAGCCAGCCCCCGGTGCACGACTCGGCGGTCACCAGGAGTTCCTCGCTGGCGACCAGCAGGTGACCGACTTCGGCGGCAAGGGTTTCGAGCGACCGTTGATCGTAAGCGCTCATGCCAGGACGAAACGCAGGACCGCCAACACCAGCAAGGTGTAGGCGGCAGCCACCAGATCGTCGGTCATCACGCCGAAACCGTTCTTTACCTGCTCGTCGAAGTAACGCGCCGGTTGCGGTTTGCTGATGTCGAAGAAACGGAACAGACAGAAGGCCATGGTCTGCCATAACCAGTTCGTTGGGCAGAACAGCAACACCAGCCAGAAGGGAACGATCTCGTCCCAGACGATGCTGCCGTGGTCGATCACCCCCAGATCGACGCCCGTCTTGTGCACCGCCAGGACCCCGCCGACAAAGCAGAAGGCCAGCAAACCGAGTAGTTCGAAGTCACTCATCGACGAACGCAACAGCGGGAACGAAGCCCAGGCGAAGAGCGTACCGAAGGTTCCTGGCGCCCACGGTGACAGCCCGCTCCCGAAGCCGCAGGCGACCAGATGCGCGGGGTGGGCAAGGAGGAATCGCAGCGAAGGTACGCTAGCCAAAGTGATCGAATCCTTTGCCGTTGATGGCCAGGGCCTGTCCCGTCTCGTCGAGCAGCGTCAGGCGGTCGGCGGTGGCGGCGACGATCCGGCCGAACCGCCAAAGCGGCAGGTCGAGCTCGGCGGCGAGAGCGGCAAGCTCGTATCGCTTGTCCGGCGACGCGGAAAAGACCAGCTCGTAGTCATCGCCACCGGTCAGCTGACACGCACGAGCCAGCCCCGGGTCGACTCCCACGGGCAATGATGGCAACTGTGCGGCAAACACCTCGGCACCGACGTCCGACCGTTCGAGGACGTGTCCAAGGTCCGCGAGCAGGCCGTCCGAGACGTCGATGGCCGCATGCGCCAGAAGCCGGCGGCGAAGTTCGAGCCCCAGCTCGACACGTGGCAGGGGTTGGTGCAAGGCAGCCAGGCAACGCATGCTCAGGACTTCGCTGAGAGCGACCTGGCCCTGCAGCTGCGCCAGACCCAGGGCCGCCAGACCCGGTTGTCCCGACACCCAGAGGTCGTCACCGGCCACCGCGCGGTCACGACGAAGAGCGGCCCCAGCCGGCACCTCACCGAGCACCGTGAGGCAAAGGTTAAGCGGGCCGCGCGTCGTATCGCCACCGACCAGATCGACGCCGTAGCGGCTGGCGCAGCGATGGAGCCCTTGCGAAAAAGACTCCAACCACGCCGGCCGCGCGTCGGGCAGACTACAGGCCAGCAGGGCCCAGCGCGGAACGGCACCCATCGCCGCCAGGTCCGAGAGGTTGACCGCCAGCGCCTTCCAGCCGAGCTGACAGGGATCGGTGTCAGCGAGAAAATGCGTTCCCGCGACCAGCATGTCGGTACTGATCGCCAGTTCGCATCCCGCCGTGGGAGCGAGCAGCGCGCAATCGTCACCCGGGCCGAGGACCGCCTGTGGCGTCGGTCCGGCGAAATAGCGCCGGATCAGCTCAAACTCGCTGGGCATTGTCGCTTCCCTGCCCCTCCGACCGTCCACCAGTTCGCTTGGCGCCACGGCTCAGCGCGCTTTCGCGCGGGCGGCACGCTTGGCTTCGACCTCGACCGGACGCAAACTGGCGGCGAGTTTGTCGAGAACGCCGTTGACGTACTTGTGGCCGTCGGTCCCGCCGTAAGCCTTGGCCAGTTCGATCGACTCGTTGATGATCACCCGGTACGGTGTCTGCGGGTAGTTGCGCAGCTCGAAGGCTCCGGCCAGGAGAATACACGCCTCGATCGGAGACAATTCGCCGAAGGGCCGGTCGAGATAGGCTTGCAGTTGCCCCTGCAGTTCCTTGCGCTGGACAAGGACACCGCGCAGCAACTTGACGAAGAACTCACGGTCGGCCTTGTCGAACTCGTCGACATCGCCCAGGTGTGATTCGATCGCCGCTTCGTCGTTGCCGCTCAACTGCCACTGGTAGAGCCCCTGCAAGGCGAACTCGCGCGCTCGGCGGCGTGGCGATCTGACGGTTGCCGGCTCGCCGCCCAGCGTCCTCCGAGGGTTTCCGGGTTTCACGATTGCTCCTTGATGGCAGCCAGCAGATTGGCCATCTCGACCGCCACGCGCGCACAGTCGCGACCCTTCTGATGCATGCGGACCAGCGCCTGATCGTCGTCTTCACAAGTCAGAATGCCATTGGCAACCGGCACGCCACTGTCCAGTTGCACTTCCATCAGTGCCCGGCACGAGTCGTTGGCGACCACCTCGAAGTGATAGGTTTCGCCGCGGATGACTGCGCCCAGCGCGATCAGTGCGTCAAAACGCCCACTACGCGCCATCGCCTGCAGGGTCAGCGGGATTTCCAGAGCCCCCGGGACAGTGGCCAGGGTAATCCCGCTGTCGGCGACGCCAAGGCGTTTGAGCTCGCTCGTACAGGCGCTGAGCAGCCCTTCGCCAACCCCCTGGCTGAAGCGGCTCATGACCACGCCGATCGCCAGTTCATCACCGCGCAGCAGTGCCTCGTACTCGCGGAGATCTCCGGAGCGCGCTGTGGCAGACGCTTGCCAAGCCTGTTCGAGTGTATTCCGGGTGCTCATCATAGCCTTTCAAAATCGGTCAAGCTGGCGATGTAGCCGGTGACCTGGAGGTCGAAGCCGGTCATGCTCGGCATCCGACGCGGACTCGACAGCAGTTTCATCTTGCCTACTCCGAGATCGCGAAGAATTTGCGCCCCGATACCGTAGATGCGGGGATCCCAGCGCGCCGCCGGACGCTTGGTGGCCACTGGCTCACGGAGCATCGCCAGGATGTCCTGACCACTTTCGGGACGGTGCAGCAGGACGATCACCCCGGCCTCGACACGCGCCAGAGCGGCCTGCGCCACGTCGAGAGAAAAGGTATGTCGACCACCGCCCGGATCAAGGAAGTCGACCACCGAGAGCGGCTCGTGCACCCGCACCAGCGTCTCCCGGTCCGGATGAATCTCGCCTTTGGTCAACACCAGATGCACTTCGTTCGAGGTACAGTCGGTATAAGCGTGCAGCATGAATTCGCCATGCGCAGACTGGACCGGTTTCGACAGCGTGCGCTCGATCAGCGTCTCGTGCCGGCTGCGGTAATGAATGAGGTCGGCGATGGTACCGATCTTGAGACCATGCTGCTGGGCAAAGTCGACCAGATCGCGCAGGCGAGCCATGCTGCCATCCTCGTTGAGGATCTCGCAAATCACCGCAGCGGGCTCAAGGCCGGCCAGCAGGGCCAGATCGCAACCGGCTTCGGTATGACCGGCACGCACCAGCACCCCACCCGCGCGGGCCATGATCGGAAAGACATGGCCGGGCTGCACGATGTCTTCGGGTCGAGCGTTCCTGGCCACCGCTGCCTTGATGGTCAGCGCGCGGTCTTGCGCCGAGATGCCGGTGGTGACGCCTTCGGCAGCTTCGATGGAAACCGTGAACGCGGTACTGTAAGGGCTCTTGTTGTCGCGCGCCATTTGCGTCAGACCCAGTTGCCGGCAGCGGGCCTCGGTCAGCGTCAGGCAAATCAGGCCGCGGCCAAAACGGGCCATGAAGTTGATCGCTTCGGGAGTGACGTGCTCGGCTGCGAGGATCAGATCGCCCTCGTTCTCACGGTCTTCCTCGTCAACCAGGACGACCATCCGCCCGGCACGCATTTCGACGATGACTTCCTCGATCGATGAGACGTCGCCAGATGTGCTCTGTGGTGCCATACAATCGTCCTCCGCGCCAGTATTCCGCGCAATTGGGCTCGCGCCTCGTCGATGCCCAGCGACGCCTGCCGAGTCGTCGCAGCGCATCGGTCAGCGCTGGTGCCGTTCCCAAGTCCCCAGTCTTCGATCGCGAGCGACAAGAGGTTGTTCAAGTCCGCGAAGATCGGTCCCGAGCCCGCCATTCTCTCAGGTTCCAGGTCGGACCGCCATGCAACACCGAGCTGACCAGCCCTGACGCA
>DPSD01000357.1 GCA_003538495.1 Accumulibacter sp. | reverse complement strand
GCGCCGCGGGTCGTCCTCGGGAAGGGGCCCCTGGTATTCGATGCGCAGGGCGGTGCTGCGGCCGGGCAGCCCCGCCCGCCAGCCGCGCAAATCGCCCTCGCGCCCGGCGGCGGTGATCGTCACCGGGCGCCCGTCGGCGGACGCTGCGGTGATCTTCAGTGATTCGTGCAAGGTAAAGCGAAAGTCCGGCTCGCCAGGCGTCACGATGGCGACCACGCCGACACGGCGGCTGCCGGGTTCGAGATCGACGTCGAGTGCAAGATGCGGCGTGGTCGCAGCGGCGACCGCAGTCGCCGCGGGTGCGGCCAGTGCCAGCAGCAGCTGCGACAGCCACCACCGGGCGCACCGCGTCGTGTTCATCGAGTCGCCGGGAACTTGACGACCACTTCGATCGTGCTGCCGGCGCGTTCGATCTGCAGCGGCAGCCAGGTTCCGGGTGGCTGCTGCCGAATCGCCGGCAACAGCGCCGAGACGCCGGCCAGTGGCTGTCCGGCAACCGTCAGAATCCGGTCGCCCTTTTTCAGGCCGCTGTCCTCGGCCAGGCTCCCCTTGCTGACCTCGGCGATCAGCACGCGCCCGTCCTGATTTTCGAGGCTGACGCCGAGACGCGGCGGCTCGGCAACAGCCTGCGGCAGGGTCGGCACCGCGAAGACGGCGTCGGCGAGCCCGGGCCGTAGTTCGTCGCAATCGCCACCCGCGGCCATCGGCAACAGCACGCCGAACGACTGGATACCGAGATCGCGCAACTGCTGCGGCACGCCATGGCCGAATCGCAGGTGGCCACTGCCGACGATGCCGACGACGAGGGGTTTGGCGCCACCGGCCGGCTGTGCCGCTTGACTGGCCAGCATTTCGGCCATGGCGCGATCCCAGGCCAGCTGTGAATCGACAAAATTGGCGAACGCGGCATCGCCGGAAGCTCTCTTGCTGCTCCTGGCGGGCATCTCCGCGTGCTGACGATAGACCTCGTGCAGGAACCTCCGGTACGCCGCCGTCGCTGGCGCGGGCTGGCCGACGCCTTCGCGCTCGGCAGACGGTACGCCGTCCCAGCCCCGGGCGGCGATCTTGCGGGTCAGCCCCTGATCGATATTGAGCGCCAGTATCGGAATCCGGTTCAGCCGCGCGAACTGAAAGAGCGGCAGGTACAGCTCCGCTGGCTGGCTCCATACCGTGTTCCACTCCGACTGGGCCAGAAACTCCTTGACGCTCAGCTCGCCAGCCACCCAGCGGTCGAGCACCGCCTGCACGCGTCGGGGGAACATCTCGAAGCCGATGACCATCTCCGGCCGTTGCGCGTGCAAACCGGCGAGAACCTGCAGTTGCCAGAGGTGATGGTCGGCGTCGTCGTGCTGCTCACCGAGCAGCACGACGTCTCGTCCGACCAGCGCTGCCAGTACCTGCGGGCTGCTCGCAATCTGTGACTGCCGATCGGCAAACACCGTCCAGCTGGCTGGCGCGAGACACGAGCGGGCGGGCGGTGACGGCGTCCGCCGTGCGATGCCGGCCGCGACCTGCTCGGCTGCCAGCGCGCCGAGAACGGTGCTGGTGATCGCCGCCAGCAGCAGAGCGCAAATCAGGCGGGGGCGGGGTCGGGATGAGCTGGTCATGGCCTCGAAATCTGAAGGCGAACTTTTCGCATCAGGGGCATGATAGGTCAGAAAGTGGCAGATCCGGCAGGCGCGGGCAGACCGCGTGTCCAGGCTTCGTCTCGCTCGCCATCGCCGACGGTCTGAGAAGCAGCGCCGAACGTCAGCGAAACGCCCGCGAAGCTGCTATCTTCCGATCATCGCAGACAGCCCGGGAACGCGCCATGGCCCAGCCCACCCCCAGCCCCACCCCCGCCGCAACGCATACCGTGCGCGGCGCCTGTCCACACGATTGCCCGGATACTTGCGCGCTCGAAGTCACGGTCAGCGATGGCCGGGTGCGTCAAGGTCGCCGGTGCTACCGATCACCCACCGACGGCCGGCGTGCTGTGTACCAAGGTCGCTTTCTACCCCGAACGCATCTACCATCCCGAGCGCCTGCTGCACCCGGCACGCCGGATCGGTGCCAAGGGTCCGGGAGCAAGATTCGAGCGCATCCCCTGGGATGAGGCTCTGGCCACGGTTGCCGATCGCTTCCGCCGCATCGCCGCCGCAGACGGCGCCGAGGCAATCGTTCCCTACAGCTATGCCGGCAACTCCGGCATGCTCGGCTATGCTTCGATGGACCGCCGCTTCTTCCACCGTCTCGGTGCCTCGCAACTCGACCGAACGATCTGCGCCAGCGCCGGCGCGATGGGCTACCGCGGGACCATCGGGGCGAGCGTCGGGTTCGACGTCGAGAACGTCGTCGACGCGCGGCTGATCATCATCTGGGGCAGCAACAGCGTCGTCTCCAACCTGCATTTCTGGCGCCTGGCGCAGGAAGCCAGGCGCCGCGGTGCGCGCCTGATCGCCATCGATCCCTGTCGCACCGCCACCGCCGACAAGTGCGACCAGCACATCGCCCTGCTTCCCGGCACCGACAGCGCGCTGGCGCTCGGGTTGATGCACGTGCTGATCCGCGACGACCTTCTCGACCACGACTACATCGCCCACCACACCCTGGGTTTCGCCGCGCTCAGGGAACGGGCGCTGCAATACCCGCCGGCGCGAGTGGCGGCGATCTGCGGCATCGGTGAAGGCGAAGTCGAGCAGCTGGCGCGGGCCTACGGCAGCAGCAGCCCGGCAGCGATCCGCACCAACTACGGGATCAACCGCACCGCCGGTGGCGGCATGGCGCTACGCGCCGTGTCGTGCCTGCCGGCGCTGACCGGTGCCTGGCGTCATCCCGCGGGGGGTATCCTGCTCTCGAGTTCGGGCAATTATCCGGTCAACGCGGCGGCGCTCGAACGCCCCGACCTGATGCCGACGCCGACACCGCGAATGATCAACATGAGCACCATCGGCGCCGACCTGCTGCGCGCGCAGCCGCCGATCAAGGCGCTGTTCGTCTATAACAGCAATCCGCTGGCGATCGCGCCGCAATCGGCCGAGGTGGTCAGCGGCTTCGCCCGCGACGACCTGTTCACCGTCGTCCACGATCTCTTCCAGACCGACACCGCCGACTACGCCGACATCCTGCTGCCGGCCACCAGTCACATGGAACAGCTCGACATCCACAAGTCTTACGGACACCTGCACGTCCAGGTCAATCAGCCGGCTATCGCGGCGCTCGGCGAGGCGCTGCCGAATACCGAGCTGTTTCGCCGACTGGCCCGGCAGATGGGCTTCAGCGAAGCGTGCTTTGCCGACAGCGATGAGGACCTGTGTCGTCAGGCGTTCGACTGGGACGACCCGCGGATGGCTGGTTTGTCGTGGGAAAAGCTCAAGCTCGAAGGCCACGCCCGCCTCGAGCTGCCGCGCGGCGCGGCGCCGTTCGCTGCTGGCGGCTTCCCGACGCCTTCCGGGAAATGCGAGTTCTACAGCCAGACGATGGCCAGCCAAGGCGTCGACCCCTTACCCGGTTTCATTCCCCCGCGCGAGTGGCGGCAAAGCCCGCTGGCGGCCCAGTTCCCGCTAGCACTGCTTACTCCACCGGCGCGCAACTTCCTGAACAGCAGCTTCGCCAACTCGCCGCGCTTTCTGGCGCAGGAAAAATCGCCAGCGGTCCACCTTCATCCGGTCGACGCGGCCGCGCGCGGCATTGTCGACGACACCCCGGTGCGCATCTTCAACCGTCGCGGCGAATTCAACGCCCGGGCGATCGTCAGCGATCGCGTGCGACCCGGTGTCGCGATGGCGACGTCGATCTGGTGGCGCAAGCATTCGCCCGACGGCCGCAACTGCAACGAAGTGACCAGTCAGGCGCTCACCGACATGGGTGGCGGTGCGACCTTCTACGATTGCCTGGTCGACATCGCGAGACGTGTCCCAGCGGCCTGATCGGCCCGGTCCGGGCGCGCATCATGTGGCGCTCGCTCTCGGATCTCGGCTCCCTGGCCGCGGTCGAGGCATTGCTGCGCTTGGCCTAGCGGGTGCACCCTGAGCAGGTGGTCGAACGTATGGCTTTCCCACTTCGCTATTTGCTGCCGGCTGCCCCGCGCTCACTGCTGCGGGAGGTGATGTCCGGCCTGCGCGGCAACGCCGCGCGCCATCTTGGCTGCCTGCTCGTCGTGGCGTGGCTGTCGCCCGGCCTCGCCGCAGCCGCTGAGCTGACGACGGTGCGTGTCGGCGTCGGCAGCAATCCACCAATCGCCTTCCAGGATTCGGCCGGCGAGATGCAGGGCATCGCCGTCGACGTGCTGAACGACATTGCCGGAAAAGAGGGCTGGCGTCTGGACTTCGTACACGCCGAGTGGCAGCAGCTCCTCGACTTGCTGGAGCAGGGCGAGATCGATCTGCTGACCGGTATTGCCTACACCCCGGAACGTGCGGAGCGATTCGAGTTTACCAGGGAGACGGTGCTCAGCAACTGGGGCGTCGTCTATGCCAGGCCAGGCAGCAAGCTCCAGTCGCTGTTCGAACTCCAGGACAGGCGGGTGGCGCTGATTGCCGGCGCGACGCATAGTGACGAGTTGAGCGAGCTCGTCGCCAGGTTCGGCGTCCGGATCGTCCCGACTTCGGCGGTGGACTACGACCAGGCCCTGGCGATGGTCGCCAGCGGCGACGCCGATGCCGCCGTCGTCAGCCGCGTCTTTGGCACGCTGAATTCTGCCCGCTACCACCTCGAATCCACCGGCATCGTCTTCAACCCGATTTCGGTTCGCTACGCTGCGCCGAAAGACGCCGACCCGGCGATTATCAGGAGTGTGGACCGCCACCTCGAGAACCTGCTCGCCCGCCGCGATAGCGCTTACTACGAGTCGCTCGACCGGTGGCTAGGCGATGTCACGCCGGCGAGGCTTCCCGAATGGGTCCGCTGGGCCTTGATGGCGACCCTGAGTACCCTGGCTCTGGCGATGTTCTTCGTATTGTCTCTTCGTCGCCAGGTCAGGGTACGCACCCTGGCGCTGCGCGACAGCGAAGAATCCTTCCGGGCGACCTTCAATCAAGCGGCGGTCGGCATCGCCCAGGTCGAACTCGACGGCCGCTGGCGGGAGGTCAACCAGCGGCTCTGCGATATCGTCGGCTACACCCGCGATGAACTGCTGCAGCTCACTTTTCAGGACCTCACCCATCCGGAAGACCTGGGTGCTGATCTCGAACAGGTACGCCAGATGCTGGCGGGGACACAGAAGACGTACGCACTGGAGAAACGTTACATCCACAAGTCCGGTGCGACGGTCTGGATCAGGCTGACCGTGGCTCTGGTGCGCGGCGAAAGCGCGGGGCCCAAGTACTTTGTATCGGTGATCGAAGACATCACCGCTCGCAAGCTGGCCGAAGCGGCACTTTTCGAGAGCGAGGCGAGATCGCGGCTGTTCATCGATCATGCGCCGGCCGCGCTCGCGATGCTCGACCACGAGATGCGCTACCTGGCGGTCAGCCGCCGCTGGCTGAAGGACTATGGGCTGGACGACTGCGAACTCCTCGGCCGATCGCACTATGAAATCTTCCCCGAGATTTCGGAAGCCTGGAAGGACGTACATCGCCGGGGTCTGGCCGGCGAGGTGCTACGCGCGGACGAGGAACGTTTCGTGCGCTACGACGGCACCGCTCAATGGCTGCGCTGGGAGGTGCGGCCGTGGTACACGTCCGACGGCGCGGTTGGTGGCATCGTCATTTTTTCCGAGGACATCACCGAACGCAAAGAGGCCGAAGGCAAGGCGCGGCAGGGCGAACTGGTGCTCGATTCGGTCTTCCAGGCCCTGCCCGATCTGTTCTTCCTGATGGACCCCGACGGCACCATCCGCGATTACCGCGCGCAGCAGAGTGCAGACCTGTATGTCCCGCCCAAGGCGTTCCTGGGCAGGCGCATGCAGGACGTGTTCCGCGGCGACATTGGCCAGCTGGTCCAACGCAAGATGGTCGAAATCGGCGAACGGGGCGGGTTGGCGACCTGTGAGTACGATCTGACCGTATCCGGCGATGCGCGCCGCTTCGAGGCCCGGCTCACTCGCCTGCCCAGGGGCGGTCAATTCATTGCCGTCGTGCGCGACATCACCCGCGAATACCAGGATCGTCGGTTGCTGGCTGGCAGCGAGGCTCGCTACCGTCGTCTGTTCGAGCACAATCCGGCGCCGATGCTGGTCTACGAAAGGGGCAGCCTGCGCCTGCTGGCGGTCAATGAGGCCTTTACCAGCCACTACGGTTACAGCCCCGACGAAGTCCCCGGGATGCGTCTCCCGGATCTTTACCCGGCAGCGGAAAAGCAGCGGCTCATCGACTGCGAGGCGGGGCTGGCCGGGCTGGTCGATGTCGGCGAATGGCGCCATATGAAGAAGAACGGAAGCCTGATCGACGTCGAGGTACGGTCTCACGACCTGTGCTATGAGGGCCAGGCCACTCGCCTGGCGGTGATCACCGACGTCACCGGGCGCAAACGCATGCAGGACGAGATCAGTCGACTCAATGCCGAACTCGAGCAACGCGTTCGCCAGCGCACGGTCGAGCTGGAAAATGTAAACAAGGAGTTGCAGACCTTCACCTATTCCGTGTCGCACGATCTGAAGGCGCCGTTGCGCGGCATTGACGGCTACAGCCGCCTGCTGCTTGACCAGCATCGCGAGCAACTGGACGACGAGGGGCGCTTGTTCCTGGACAATGTCCGCAACGGTGTGGCGCAGATGAGCCGTCTCATCGAGGATCTCCTGGCTTATTCACGCATGGAACGACGCAGCCTGCACCGCCAGTCCATTGACCTGTCGGCGCAGGTGAGCGCCGTCCTGGCCCCCCGCAGTGCCGACATCCAGGCACGCGGGGTGCTTGTCGAGGTGGCATTGCAGGGGCTGACCGCGCACGCCGACCCGGAGGGCCTGGGCACGGTGCTGCGCAATCTGCTGGACAACGCGCTCAAATTCACGCGCGACAGTCGGCCTCCGACCGTGACGATCAACGCGGTAGCGACCGATGCATCGATCATCCTGTCGATCAAGGACAACGGAATCGGCTTTGACATGCGCTTTCACGATCGAATCTTCGCCATCTTCCAACGTTTGCAGCGCGCCGAAGACTTTCCCGGAACCGGCGTCGGTCTGGCCATTGTGCACAAGGCCGTGCAACGGATGGCCGGGCGGGTCTGGGCCGAAAGCGCTCCCGGCCAGGGCGCAACCTTCTATGTGGAGTTGCCGCGATGATTGCTGCTGGCGGCGCCAGGAGTTACCCGCATTGGGCTCGATGCGGCAGCGGCTGCTCAGAGGTTGTGGAAAAATGGAAAATTAGCCACCGGCAGCGTCGTAAACAATTGATTCTCTGTGCACTTCATTGGCATATTGCCGCAGGCCAGGTATTTCTTACAGCCTCTCAGCTGCCGAAAGCCGGGCGCTGGTCCGCTACATCGTCAGCAAAATTCTCTCGCCGAGACCCAAAACCGCCCGACACGACGGCGGTCAAAAGCCCTCGGCAGCAGCAAGTGCGTCATTACGTCCTTCTTGCCGGATTCGGCGCGCCGCAATCCGTGAAAGGCCAGGTCATTTCACCCGCTGCAACTTCGGTCGCCCAGCCGGCGGCGTGGTCGGCGGCTGGGGCTCGTCGCCCTGGTCGGTAGCGGCACCCGTGCCTTCTTCCACATTAACCGCACCCGTCGCGCTTTCCGGCTCGAAGGCCATGCCGCCGCCGTTCTCGCGCGCATAGATTGCCGAAACGTTGCCGATCGGGATCAACAGGTCGCGCGCGACACCGCCGAAGCGGGCCTGGAAAGTGATCTGGTCGTTACCCAGTTCGAGACGGCCGGTGGCTTCGTAGCCGACGTTGAGGACGATCTGGCCATCGC
The DNA here is from genome assembly GCA_003538495.1 of Accumulibacter sp. The sequence goes on along the minus strand of DPSD01000357.1, from coordinate 617 downwards.
GAACGTGTTCCTTCGGTACGCGCGTGCGGGCGTCGACGGCGACGGCCAGGTAGGGGGTGAAGTTGTTGTCGGTGCACCATTGGTGGATGGCGCGAATCAGGTAGGGTTTGGTCGACGGCAGATCCAATGGCTTTCCTGTGAGACGTGATCGAGCAGTGGCCAGGAGGATGCGGTGGTGGCAGACGTCGCCGGCGAAGGCGGCGTCCGGCGCGTCTGCTACTTGCGCATCGCTTTCTCGGACGGCGTCAGCGCGTCGATGAAGCCCTGCCGGCTGAAGATCCGCTCGCCGTACTTCATCAGCGGTGCGGCGTTGTTCGGCAGTTCGATGCCGTAGTGGTCGAGCCGCCAGAGCAGCGGAGCGATGGCGACGTCGAGCATCGAGAAGTCTTCTCCGAGCATGTGCTTCTGCTTGACGAAAACCGGCGCCATTTCGGTCAGGCGGTCGCGGATCTGCTGGCGAGCGCGGTCAGCCGTCTTGCCGTTTTTCTCCAGCGGCTCGATGTAGGCGAAGACCTCTCGCTCCATGGTGATCAGGAGCTGGCGCGCGCGCGCGCACATGATCGGATCGGCCGGCATGAGCTGCGGATGCGGGAAGCGCTCGTCAATGTATTCATTGA
>DPSD01000263.1:1145-4132 GCA_003538495.1 Accumulibacter sp. | reverse complement strand
CCAGAAACCTGGTATAGCAATTTTTTTGTTCGGCCTCGTGGCGACGCTCTGCTTCAGCGCGCATCGACGCGGCTCTCTCCCGCTGCGCGCTGGCCTCTTCGAGCGTTTGCGGCCGCGGCGGCGAAACCTCAGCCCAGGCCGCGCAACTAATCCATAGTAAAGCCAGCAGCAATCTGCCGACACGCATTGAACTCTCCTTCAATGTGAACCGTTAGACCCGGCAGACTCCCCGGTTGGTCCGAGTCCCTGGCTTTCGCCGGTCGGGTATTCTCCCGGCAAACTGCCGATGTGCAAGGTTTGCGTCGGAAAGGCGAATTGCACCCCCTTGCTCCCGGCCAAACTAACGATATCCAGCAGAATCCGCTGCCGAGCGAGGAGTTCTGCCGCCCTGTCGGGCACCTTGAGAAAAAAGTTCACCAGGATATCCAGGCTGTGAGGCCCGAATTCATAGAAGAACACCTGGGGGTTGTCCTTGCGGGTGTCTGGATCAGTTTTCAGGATCATTCTCACCCCTTCGACAAACTCCTTGATCATCTGAACGGGTGTGTCGCTGGTGAGGTTCAGAACGGTCTTGACCTGCCGATACTCGCGCAGCTCCATGTTGTCGACAGTGCTGTTCACCAGTTGGCTGCTCGGAATGATGACCAGGGAGTTCTGGGTCGTGCGAATGCGGGTACTGCGAAAACCGACGTTCTCGACGGTTCCCTCGATGCCCTGGACCTTGATCAAATGGCCAATGGCGAAGGGCCTCTCGAACATGATGATCAGCGAACCAAGGAGGTTGGCAAGAGTCTGCTGCGCAGCCAGTGCGACTGCAAGGCCGCCGACGCCGAGACCGGCCAGCACCGAATAGGCGGGCAAACCGATCCGGTCAGCGCCAGTCACGAGGATGAAAACCGCCGCGACGACGGTCATCAGCCGCGTCACCAGGCGGATAAGCTGGCTGTCGATGCTGCTGACCAGCAGTTTTTCCCCGGCGATCAGACTCGCAGCGACGGCGCCGCCAGCGGCCCAGACCGTCCAGGTGAGCGTGAGATAGAACAGGGTCCAGATCGACAGCGTCATCACCTGGTAGACGCTGCCCGAAATCCGTAGCGTGTCGGCAAGAATCGATGCGGTCAAAGGCGCCACGATGATCAGGCTGAGCGGCCGCAACAAGCTCGCCCACTTCTCGGCCGATGGCGATCGACTGGCCCAATACCGACTCAGGCGAAAGCACAGGAGAACAACGGCGATGCCGGCACCCAAGACGAACGCGATCGCGCACCAGCGCCACACCGGCTGGTCGAGGAACGTCGTCCGAACGCGATACTCGGGCGTATCGATCAACCATCGGGGCGGTACCAGCCCCCGCAATAGAACAGCCACTCCAACCGGACTATAGGTGGAGAAATCGTCCCAGCCGACGGTGGCATCGGGTTTATACGGCAGGTTCTTGACCCTGCCGTAGAACTCCGGCAGGCGGCTGAGTGTTTCGGGCGTAAACAGATATTCCCCGGCGCGCGGTCCCTTTTCGACCCGTTGAATCCGAATCTCGGAATTTGGCAGGGTCCAGCGCTTGAATTCGGCCTTGGCCATCGCCTCGGCATCCGGAATCGACTCGAAGGGCGGGACATCGATGCGGTCGAGAACTTCCTTCAATTGTATCGACAGCCGACGTGCGGACTCCTGAAGCATGGCCGGCGGCACTTCGTTCAAGTCCAGTGCCCGCTGGGCCGCTTCCTGGTAGTGTATTGACTGGCCAATGGTGCGCAGTTGCGTCGGTGTCAAGTAAAGCTCTGGGGAAGCGAGATACACCTGTACGACACCGACACCCGTTGCATAGCTCTTGTTCATGAATTCGAGGAAGCCCTGGATCGTGGCTCTCGGGCTGGAGGTATCGATCGGTTTCAGGGGGCTGTCCTGTCCCGCACCGACAGGCACGGCGCAAAACAGGAGCATGACCAACGCCAGGATAGCTGCGATCGGGCACCCGGCGGGAGCCAATTGAAAGGTATTCTTCACTGGCACGCTATGAACCTCATCGCAGAAAGGGGTCACTCCCCTTCTCTGCTAATCTGTACCAAACCACTTTTCCAGCAGGGCCTGATTATTATCATCGTTCATTGCCATCAGCGTTCCCCTATGATCGGTAAGAAATGCCAAGGATAGCAACTTCCTGGCCTCTCTGATAGGTTTTCCCGGCCTTGCCGTCAATACCATAGACATGGCCGGAGGATGGCGAAATGCGTCTGGCAATGGCAGTCACACGGCTTTCCGCCGGGATGCAGGGATCGACGAGGTCGCAAAGAAGGTGAAAGAGGTGCTGTGATGAAGGCGGGAGACTTCATCGATGTTCAGTCGGGGTCATCTCCGACCTTGCCTCCGATGACTCTGCCGAGCAGAGCGACGAATAATCCCGTGGACAACCCGCACATCAGGATACCTGTCAGGCCCTCGACGGGCCCGAGCAGCCGCCACGGTCTGGGCAGTACCAGATCGCCGTAGCCAATCGTCGAGCTGTCGATGGCTGCGTCGTTCGACTATGCCGGCCCGCTCGGGTCGTCCGGCGCCACAGTTCCCGTGCGGCCCTGGAACTCGTCAATGACATCAGCCACCCTGACTCGGCGCCCGAAGTAGCCGACCCTTTCCTCCAGGCCTTCGGCGCGCAGCATGTCACGCACCGCCGCGTGCGCCGCCACCAAGCGCAGGCCGATGCCCGCCGCCTTGAGTTCGTCATGCAGTTTCGCCAGCATTCGCGCACCGGCCAGGTCGACAGCGGGTGAAGTGGACAGATCGCATACCACCAAGCTGAGCGGAGCGGCGGTCGACCGAATTCTCTGCCAGACCGCATCGCGCACATACTCGACGTTGAAGTAGAGCAGGGAGGCCTCGACGCGGAACACCAGCGCACCCGGAACTGCCTCGTTGTCCGGGCTGCGCTCCATGTCGGAGTAACTCCGGAGGGTGCCGGGGATGCGGCCGAGGAAGGCCACATGCGGGTGCGC
>DPSD01000263.1:0-897 GCA_003538495.1 Accumulibacter sp. | reverse complement strand
CGGGGATGCGGCCGAGGAAGGCCACATGCGGGTGCGCGGCGCGCCGGATGAGCAACAACATCGAGACGAGCACCGCCACAATCACGCCCTTGAGAATTCCGAACAGCAGCACGCCGGCGAAAGCGACCATCGACACGCTGAATTCGAAGCGGCTTACCCGCCACATGTGACGCAGTTCGCCGATATTAATCAAGCCCTTGACGGCAACCAGCACGATCGCCGCGAGAACCACGTTGGGCAGGTTGTACAGCAGCCCGGTCAGGTACATCAGGCAAAGACCGATCGTCAGCGAAGCGAAAACCAGGGCAAGCGGCGTTTTGGCGCCGGCCTTGTCGTTTACCGAGGACTGCGACAGGCCGCCGGCCACTGGGTACGCCTGAAAGAACGCCGCGGCCAGATTCGCGGCGCCCAGGCCGAGCAGTTCCTGGCGCGCGTCGATTTCGTAGCCGTGCGCCTGTGCCAGGGTACGTGCTGCGGAAACACTTTCCACGTACGCCAGCAACAGGCACGCGAACGCCAGCGGGATCACCCCATCCACGTCGCGCAGCCGCAACTCCGCCATGTGGAAATCAGGCAGGCCTTGTGGCAAGGCACCGACGATCTTGAAACCGAGATCCCCCAGTGCGGTCACCGACAGCATGAGGATGGAAATCACCACCACCAACAATGCGATCGGACGGCCCGGCAGGAATCTTTCCCCCAGTAGCAGCACCGCGAGAGCGGCCAAACCGAAAGCGAACACGGCGAGGTTGGTCCCGGGAAGCTGGCCAGCGAGGATGACGATGCGCTCGAAGAAACCCTCACCGCCGCCCTTGACCCCGAACAGCTTGGGCAACTGGGTCATGGCAATCGTCAGCGCCGCGCCAGCCTTGAAACCGAGCAGTATGGTTTCGCTGA
>DPSD01000360.1:429-11126 GCA_003538495.1 Accumulibacter sp. | reverse complement strand
TATATTGGTGTGGAATACGCAGGTTTCGACCCTTCGGTCAGCTGCCAGGTCGAAATAAACCATCCACAGGCGGTGATCGACCATTGGCAATCGATCCTCGATTATCGGCCGACGGCAGGATGGCGATGATTTTCCGGGGCTCAAAAGGCCGCATGGCCGATTGACCGCAATTGATCGGGGAACCTATACTCCTGATCTGCCACTGGATCTGGCTGTTTCCTGGTCTGGTGTGGAACACGCCATCAGTCACCAACTTCCGCCCTGTTCTATTCGTTGCGACGTTCCGCCAGATGACCATCGAAAACCGCAGACCGACGTCGCTCAGTCCATCCTTATAGCGGCCCAGAACCTGAAACGGACGAGTCATCTTGTTAGCGATACTCACCGTTCTCGGGCGCAGAAGACTTCTGCAACTGCTCGCCGTCGCGCTTGGCCTGGCCACTCCGGTTCATGCCGACACGGTGGCTTCGCTCAATGTCGCGAATCCGCTGGCCGAGCCGCGCTTCGAGTCGGTGGGCGTCGGCATCATTCCGCGCGATGTGGTTCCGACGATGGCCCAGGACCGAGCGGGATTCTTGTGGATCGCGACGGGCGACGGCCTGGTACGCTTCGACGGTTACCGCTTTCGTCCCCAGGAACGCGAAAGCGCTGACCCGGCGGCGCGCAACCTGGGCTGGATCCGTGCCTTGCTGGCGGGGCGCGACGGCCGCCTGTGGATCGGGACCGAGTGGGACGGTCTGGCGGTCTATGATCCGCAGAGCGAACGCGTCACGGCGCATCGCGGCGACAGTGAGGACAGCGGTAGCGCGCTGCCGACGATTCGCGCGCTCGCCGAGGATCTTGACGGAAATATCTGGGCGGGCAGCGAGGGCGGAGGGCTCGAGCACTTCGATCTGCGCAGCGGCAAAGTCGCGCGCTACCGGCATTCGCAGCAAGCCGGCAGCCTGCCAGACGACCGCGTGCACGCGCTGCTGATCGATCGCCAGGGAGGCTTGTGGGTAGGCACCTGGGTCGGCTTGAGCCGGAGCGTGCCGGGCAGCGATCGCTTCGAACCGGTGTTCTCGAGCGACGGCAGCGTCGACCTCGGTGGTCGCCTCGTCCAGGCGCTGTTGCAGGCGTCGGATGGGCGCATCTGGGTCGGCACGCAGCAAGGCGATCTGGCGATTATCGACCCCGCCAGCGGCCATGGCGTGCTCGTCGAGCACACACGCGACGCCGCAAACCAGGGCGCGGTGTCGAGCCTGGTCGAGGCGCCGGGAGGACGAATCTGGGTCGGCCGATCGTCTGGAATCGAAATTCGTGAGTTGGCTGACGGTCGCCTGCTGCAGCGCCTGCAACACGATTTGCGCAAGCGTACGAGTCTGGCGGGCAACGAGGTTACCGCGCTGATTCGCGATCACTCGGGTTTGATCTGGGTTGGCGGCTTTGGCGTTGGTCTGCAACGCCATGACCCGAACAATCGAAGCATCTGGTTGCGTGGTGCCGATCCACAGCCTGACGGCCCATTTTCCGAAGCCGATGTGCGCAGCGTGCTGCAACTGGATAATGGTGAAATCTGGGCGGCCACGCACAAGGGTGGCGTGGCGGTGATGGACAGCCAGTTGCGTGTCACCGGCGCGGTCTGGCCGCGCAACCGCCGGCCCACCGAGGCGGCGGCGCCAGGAGCCAGGCCGTCGCTGCCGCCGGTTCTCGTCGAAGCCATCGCGCAGGCTGGCGATGGCAGCGTCTGGCTGGGCGCCGATTCCGAGCTCTATCAGTTCAGCCGCGACCGCCGGCAACTGCGCATCGTCGCGCACGGCGGCGGCCTGACCCGACGGTTGCTGGCCAGCAGCGATGGCTCGCTGTGGGTGGCCACGCAGGGCGGCGTTTATTGCCTGCGACCCGGCGCGGCCGAAGTTGTGCGCATCGATCAAGCCAGTGGGCAGGAGCTGCGCACCGATATCAACGCGCTCGCCGAGGCGGCTGATGGCAGCGTCTGGGTCGGCGGTGGCAAGGGGCTCTTTCGCGTTCCTGCCGGCAGCAGCGAACTGCAGCAGGTCAAAGCGAAAGGTGGTGCCGGCCTCGGCAACGTCAGTGTCATCGGACTGCTGTTCGATCATCAGCAGACGCTGTGGGTCGACACCGCGGTGACCGGTCTGCATCGAATGAGCCGCTGGGACGACGGCCAGCCGGTCCGCTTCGAGCACATCAGCGCCCGCCACGGCGTCGTCAGTCGGCCATTTGGCGGCAATTTGATGGAAGACCGGCGTGGTCGCATCTGGACGCAGATGTACGTCTATGACCCGGCCAGCGATCGGCTCGAAGAGCTGACGGAGGCGGATGGCGCCGATCTCGGCACCGGCTGGTTCCTGGCGCGCACCAGGACGGCTGATGGCCGCATGCTCTTCGGCGGCAGCAAGGGCATGCTGGTGGTCAGCCCGGAGAGTTTCGACGCTTCGGGTTACGCGCCGCCGCTGGTGATCTCCGAGCTGAACATCAACGGTCAGCGACACGCCGCCGGCCGGCTCCAGGAGGGGCTGCAGCTGACGCCCGAGCAGCGCAGCTTCAGCGTTGCCTTTGCAGCAATCGACTACAGCGACGCTGGCCGCGCTCGCTACGCGTACCAGTTGGCCGGTTTCGACCCCGACTGGATCCACGTTAGCGCCGATTCCCGGGTCGCCAGCTACAGCAATCTGGCTCCCGGCGACTATCTGTTGCGCATTCGCGCGACCAACCGCAGCGGCGTCTGGAGTCCGCACGAGCTGGCGATCAAGCTGCGCATCCTGCCCGCCTGGTGGCAAACGTGGTGGTTCCGTCTGGCGTCTTTTGCGCTGCTGCTGGTGATGATCTACGCCCTGGTGCAGCTGCGCACGCGCCATCTGCGTGCGCGCCAGAGCGAGCTGAAGCGACTGGTGCGCGAGCGCACGATCGAACTGGAGACGCTGACCCTGGCCCTTCAGCGCGAGTCGGCCGCGCTGCAGGAGTCCAGCCTGACCGACCCCTTGACCGGTCTGCGCAACCGCCGCTTCCTGACGCAGCACATCGACGCCGATGCGGCGCTGGCGATGCGCGAGTACGAGAGCCACCTGAGGTTCGGCGCACGCTTGCGGGAAGACGCCGGGTTGATCTTCTTCCTGTTCGACATTGATCACTTCAAACAGGTCAACGACCAGCGCGGCCATGCCGCCGGCGACGCGGTGATCATCCAGATGTGCGATCGACTGGCGGGTGTGTTCCGCGATACCGACTACCTGGTGCGCTGGGGCGGCGAAGAATTCCTCGTCGTGGCGCGCGCGACGCCGCGCGCGCATGCGGCCGAACTTGCCGAGCGCGCGCGCGCCACGGTCGCCGATCAGCCTTTCGAACTGGACGATGGCAGTCTGCTCGCCAAGACCTGCTCGATCGGCTTCTGCTGCTTCCCGCTGGCGACGCAGTATCCGGGCGCGCTGGGCTGGAGTGCCGTGGTCAACATCGCCGATGCGGCGCTCTATGCCGTCAAGAGCTCCGGCCGCAATGGCTGGCTGGGGGCGCTGGACGCCCGGAGCGAATCGGCTGAAGCCTTGCTCGGCTGGTCGCGCAGGCCCCTGGCTGACTGGGCGCGCGCAGGCGACCTGAACGTGGTGTGGTCGCCCGAGCACAGCGGCCTTGCGGCCACCCTCGGTGCCCGCCGGCGGCACTGGGAGACCCGGTGAGCTTGGGGCCCTTGTCGCTCGGCCGAGTCGCGCGCCGGGCACAGGGACTGGGGATCGTGGATCAGGGCCGAGTGCTGGCTAGGCGCTCTTTCAGCCTGGTCCAGCGTCTTTCCACCTGCCTGCCCTTGACCGCCATCGCCAGCGCTTTCTTTTGGCCGACCAGCACCACCAGCGTCTTGCCACGCGTAATGCCGGTGTAGATCAGGTTGCGCTTGAGCATCATGTAGTGCTGGGTCGAGATCGGAATCACCACCACCGGGTATTCCGAGCCCTGCGACTTGTGGATCGTCGTCGCGTAGCTGAGCACCAGTTCGTCGAGTTCGCCGAACGGGTAGGCGACCAGCCTGCCGTCGAAAGTCACGGCGAGTTCTTCTTCGTCGTGATCGATGTCGGTTACCTGGCCGATGTCGCCGTTGAATACATCGCGGTCGTAGTCGTTCTCGATCTGCATCACTTTGTCGCCGACACTGAAACAATTGCCAAACTTGTTGACGCTATGCTCGCCGGGCGGATTCAGCGCCGCCTGCAAAGCCAGGTTGATCCCCCTGGCGCCGGTCAGTCCGCGGTTCATCGGGCACAGCACCTGGATGTCGCGGATCGGATCGACCTGGAACTTGCGGGGCAAGCGCGTCTGCACCAGGTCGACCACCGTCCTGGCGATGGCTTCGGGTTCATCGGCGGCGATCAAGTAGAAGTCCGATGCTTCGCCTTTGGCCGGCAGGCTGGGGAAGATCCCGTGGTTTATCTGGTGGGCGCTGCGGACGATGCGCGAGCTGGCCGCCTGGCGGAAGACTTCGGTCAGCCGGATCACCGGCACTGCTCCGGAGTCGATCAGGTCGGCGAGGAACTGTCCGGGGCCGACCGAAGGCAGTTGATCGACGTCGCCGACCAGGATCACCGCCGTCGAGGTGGCGACAGCGCTGAGCAGCTGGTTCGCCAGCGGCACGTCGATCATCGAACATTCGTCGGCGACCAGGAGGTCGCAATCAAGGGGATGGTCGGCGTTGCGTTTGAACTGGCCATTGATCGGATTGACTTCCAGCAGGCGGTGGATGGTCCTGGCTTCCAGGCCGGTCGACTCGCCGAGACGCTTGGCGGCCCGCCCGGTCGGCGCACACAGCAAGGGCTTGACGCCCTTGACGCCCATGATCGTCAGAATGGCGTTGACCAGGGTGGTCTTGCCGACGCCGGGTCCGCCGGTGATCACCAGCAGTTTGGCCGACAGCGCCAGAGCGACCGCCCGTTTCTGGCTGTCAGCCAGTTGTATCGCCAGTTTCTGTTCGACCCAGGGAATCGCCTTGTCGGCGTCGAACGCTGGCAGCGTCGTCCTGATCCTGAGCCGTTTGATCTGGGCGGCGATCGATTGCTCTGCATAGTACAGGGGGGCCAGGAACACGCAGGGTTGGCCGGCAACGGTGTCGGGCATCAGCACGGCGTCGGCGATTTCCCGAGCGATCGCCGTTTCGATGATCGCTGCGGGGATGTCGAGCAACTTTATCGCCAGCGGCACCAGTTCGGCGTAGGGCAAACCGCAATGCCCTTGCGACGACGCCTCGGTCAGCGCGTACGAGATCCCCGCCTGCGCGCGCAGCGGCGAATCCCTGGCGATGCCAATTTTCTGGGCGATGGTGTCGGCCGAGACGAAGCCGATGCCACGAATGTCCTGCGCCAGCCGGTAGGGGTTTTCCCGGACCATGTCGATGGCATTGTGGCCGTAGGTCCTGAAGATGCGCACCGCACGCGAGGTGGATACGCCATGCGCGTGCAGGAAGACCATGATCCCGCGGATCACCTTCTGGTCGGCCCAGCCCGAGGTGATTTTTCTGGCGCGGACTTCGCCGATGCCCGGAATCTCACGAAGACGTTGCGGGGCCTGCTCGATAACGTCGAAGACCGCTGCCCCGAAGGATTTCACCAGCTTGCCGGCATAGACCGGGCCAATCCCCTTGACCATTCCCGAACCGAGGTAGCGCTCGATGCCGGTCAGGGTGTTCGGCGGCGAGATGTTGACGAACGTCGCCCGGAACTGCCGACCATGCTCGCGATCGGTGACCCAGTGCCCGGCTGCGGACGCGTACTCTCCGGGAGAAACGACGGCGGCGTGGCCGATCAGGGTGATCAGTTCCCGCTCGCCTTTCACCTTCAGGCGGAGGACACAGAAACCGTTCTGCTCGTTGTGGAAGGTCACTCGCTCGACCAACCCGGCGAGGCGGTCGAGTTCCGGCGCTTCAGACATCCAACGATGGCGGCCCGGCGGTCACCATCCGGGGCCGTATCGCGTCGCGCTGCCCCCTGCCACACCGCCGTTCATCAGGCAAGCGGTTGACGCGGCGGATCGTCGACCGCGCCCGCGATCCGCTCGCGCATTTCCTTGCCCGCGGTGAAGTGCGGTACGTACTTCTCGGGGACCGCCACGGCTACTCCGGTTCGTGGGTTGCGGCCGTTTCGCGCCAGCCGGTGGTTCCGGCTGAAACTCCCGAAGCCACGGATTTCGACGCGATCTCCCTGCGCCAATGTGCGTCCGATGGCCTCGAGGATGGTTTTCACCGCGACTTCGGTGTCCTTTTCCGTCAGCGTCGGAAAGCGGGCGGCGACTATGGCGATCAGGTCAGAGCGGGTCATGGATCACATTTTACCTCGTGCTCTCCGCTTCCGACCAACGCCAGGGCGACTTCAGTCAAGATCTCGTGCGGCATCGGGCCAGACAGCCTCGATCCCGCTCAGGCCGGCCGTTGACAGTGCCTGCGACGGCCAAAGATACTTCCCTCGGCAGCGCAAGGCGTTCCGGCGCGCCGGGGGTTCCCGTCTTTGCCAGGCCCACAACAGCGATGGATTTCTTTCTGATTCCGAAAACGCTCGTTTCGACTCTCGGAGGAATTGCCTGCGAGTTCCCGGAACACACGCGCGAGCGCGCCTCGCTGCGCCCGGCAGCGCGCCTGACCGCGGCGCTGGGGGCCTTTCTGGTCGTGTCGGCGGCGGCGGCTGCAGACGCCGGCACGGTCCGCGGGCGGATGACGTACGATGGCAGGGTGTATGCCCTGCAGCACGTTTACGCTTGGCAGGCGCCGCTGCAGGACGGCGAGTTGTGGATCTACCTGACCGACCGCTTGCTGCCGCCGGAAGCGGCGCGGGACGATAATCGGCCCGGGGAACTGGCGCGCGAAAAGCGCTTCGGCGGTATCAAGCTGATCGTCAGTCCGGTGCGGCCGCGACTGGACGACATCCGAGGGGTGGTCTACGCGCCGCACGACGACGGTTATGCAATCGACTCGTTCAATTTTGGTCCGAGCTGGCAGGAGCTGCAGATTGGCAACCGCCGGGTATCCGGAAAGCTCAGTACCAATTGGATGAACTGGACGCTCGAGGCGGAGTTCACCGCGCCGGTCGAAGGGGTGACGGGCAGCGTGCGAACGATCACCGGCGCGGCGGCGCAGCATCCGCCACACGCGGTACTGTTCATTGCTTTCGAGCAGGTGCTGGTCGAAGGCGGCCTGGACCTGGACGCGGCAGGGGGCTACCTGACGCCGGCCAGGCTGGCCGAGATGCGCGCACGGCTGCAGCGTTTCGGTGCGGCCAGTGTTGCCGAACTCCAGGCCGGACGGCGCCGTACGCGGCAGGGCGAATGAGGCGCGGACCGGCGGTCACGCTGTCCGGCAAGGAGTAGTTGAGCAGGTGCTGCAGGGCCATCCGACAACCAGAGGAGATTTCCATGAGACTGATGATTCGCGTGTTCGCCATTCTTGCTGCCATCGCCGTGCTCGTTCCAGCCAGCCATGCCCAGACGCTTACCGGCGCGCAGGCGCAGAAATCGCCGCAGGCCGACGCCTTCCTGGCCTACGAGAAAGCGTTGATCGCAGGCGGCCTCGATGCCGCGCGGCCGTACATGACTCCCGAGAAAGTGGACGACCTGCAAGGCATGGCGAAAGCCTTCGGTGACGATGGCTTCAAGCAGTTCCTCGACCGGATGCGCAGCGGCGCGCAGGGCGAAGCGCGTCGCAAGCAGATCGAGAAGGTCGAGGTGAAAGGCGACTACGCCGTGCTCGAGGCGCGCGATGGTCCGAACGCGGTCACCGTCCAGCACCTCGCCAAGACCAGGGACGGCTGGAAGGTCAGCGTCCGGCATTGAAGCGCCGAGCGCCGCCGCTGGCGCGGTCGCCGACCTGTTCGCCAAGACTGCAGTGTGGTGTGGATTAGTGCACGGCGGGCAACAGACTGCGGTGCTACGCTGGCTCTGCGTTAAAGAAGCGCATCGGATGTTGCGGCGCAGTAGCTTCAGGTGGCAAGTCCGACTCGTGTTGCTGCGTGGGCCGCGTTGATCTGGCTGCTCGCAGATTGGCTGGACTTGGTCGTCACCGGAGCAGTTCCCAATGGCCTGAGAAAAAATTAGAGGAAAACCCCAACCTTCCACCGGGGGATTGCTTATAATGATGCTGCACTGCAACACGACTGATCTCATGAGGTATCGGTCGGTAGGTCACAGTGCCTGGTATCCGCCAGACTCTCAGGAGCAAAGCCATGAAAGCACCAAAAATTTTACCGTGGGTCGCCCACAAGGCCGGCATCAGCGAGGAACTCGCGCTCAAACTATGGCGCCGTGCAGCCGGCGAAGCCGAAGCGATGACCGGTTGCTGCAACAGTTCGGATTACTACCGTCTGGCCGTCGAGCGCTTTATCGACCTCGCCGAAGCCGAGGGCGGAGGTTCGCTGGTACGTGAAGCGCCGACCGTGACCTGCGTGTTCTGGCTGTGGCGTCATCAGAGCCGGATTTCGAGCCTGAACCTGATTGCCGTGCAGAACGTCACCAAGCTGTGGCAGGCGAGCGTGAACAAGTTGCTCCGCATCGAGACGCACGCCCTCTGAGCACCCCGGGGGCAGGTACGCACCTGCCCCGTGGGACGGCCCGCCAACGTCTTGCCGACCTCTGCTCCCACTCCACCCGAACAATCCCCTTGCTCATCATCAGCAGCCGGCCCGGTCGCGTGAACGGGCCGCCGCAGTCATTGGCAGTGACCGGGGCGTTGCGCGCGCGTGGTGGCGACCGGAGTCGGGCTGAACGCGCCGAAGCGCCAACTTGCGTTTGCCCCGGCAGTAGATAGACTGCCGGAATGCATGGAGACTGGAGCGACGAGAGACTGATGCTGGCTTACCGTGCTGGCGATGCGGACGCGTTCAGCATGCTGTATCGTCGCTACCGAGGCTCGCTCTATCGCTATCTGGCACAGCAATGCGGCAACGCTGCTCTGGCCGACGAGCTGTATCAGGATATCTGGATCAAGGTGGTCAATGCGCGTGCCGATTACCAGCCGTTGGCCCGGTTCTCGACATGGATATTCCGCATTGCCCACCACCGGCTGATCGATCACCACCGCAGGAACGCGCATCAGGTCGCGGTGCTGGTGCTTGCCAACGACTGCGACGGCGCGGCCGATAGCGGCGACGAACTGATCGCCTCGCTGCCCGCTCCCGGCCACCAGACGCCGCATGCGCTGCACGAGCGGCGCGACACCGCCGAACGGATCGATCTGGCGCTGGCCGAGTTGCCGGACCACCAGCGCGAGGTCTTTCTGCTCGCCGAAGAGGGTGGCCTGACTCTGGAAGAAATCGCCGCCACCACCGGTACCGGCCGCGAGACGACCAAGAGCCGATTGCGCTATGCGCTGCAAAAACTCAGACACTCGCTGCGGGATCTGCTATGACCGAGCTGCCCCAGGATTCATCGAGCGATCCGCAAGTTTCGCGCCTGTACCGGCAGCACGCGACTGGCGAGCCGTCGGCCAGCCTTGACGAGCAGATCCTGGCCGCCGCTCGGGCGGCGCTGGCCGACCAGAAGAGCGCCGCGCCGGCACCGGCTGCCCGCCGGCGAGGCTGGTGGCAGCGCTGGCGAACGCCGCTGGCGCTGGCGACTACCGTCGTGCTCAGCTTGACCCTGACGTTGGTCCAGGACCGGCCGCCCGGCGATGGCCCGCCAGCGCGCAGCCAGCCGCTTGCAAAAAAGAGCGGTGACGACTCCGGTTCAGTACCGTCACTAGGGCCCGCCGTTTCCCCGGTCGCCGATGAGGCGCGACCGGCTGCTGCCCTGGCACCGTCGACCCCGACCGAAGTGCGCGCCAAGGTAGCGCCGACGTCGGCCGGCGTGAGCGAGGGCGGTGGCCGGCAACAGGCAGGCAGCGCTGTCGGACCGTTGCCGGCGGAGGCGGAGGCAAGCCGGGCGCCAGCGACCGTCGCGGCACCGGCCGCGAAGCTCGAAGGCAGGGTCGAACTTGCACCCGGAGGCAGCCGCGGCGATTCGCCGGCCAGTCCGGCCAGGGCCAGCACCGACGCTGGCGTCGCCAGCCGGAACGAGGCGCCTGGCGTCGGTCCGGACGCGGCTGCGGCGGCCGAGCGCGGGGCAGTGGCGCCGGCTCCGGCCAAAGCGGTGGCCGAGCGCGCCCGCAACCCGGCGATCTGGCTCGAGGAAATCAGCGCCCTGCGACGCGCCGGCAAGATCGACGACGCCGAGCGCGAACTGCGCGCTTTTCGTCTGGCGAACCCGGATTACCCGCTGCCCGGGCAATTTCGGCAGTGATTTAACCCCAATCGCCGGCAGCGGGCGTTTACACGGTCACCACCCCAACTCACTCCAGGAGACCGTCATGAGAAAACTCGCCGCCCTCTTCGCAAGCCCCCTTGCGGCTCTATTCGCAGTCGTGCCGCTGGCCGGCTGCATGAGCATCGCCGACGCCGGCGTGCTGGTCGACGTCACCGTCATCGACCGCAGCACCGGCCAGCAGCTCGAAGTCTATCGTCACCGTGGTCAGCTCTACGTGGCCGGCACCCCCGGCAACCGCTACGCGGTGGTGATGCGCAACAAGAGCGCAGGTCGTCTGCTGACCGTGCTGTCGGTAGACGGCGTCAATGCGCTGAACGGACAGACCGCCGCCACGTCACAGTCGGGCTACGTCCTGTCAGCGTGGCAAGCGGCCGAGATTGCCGGCTGGCGCAAGAGCATGGACGATGTGGCGGCCTTCTATTTCACCAGCGTTGCCG
>DPSD01000360.1:0-123 GCA_003538495.1 Accumulibacter sp. | reverse complement strand
ACAGCTATGCCGGCCGCACCGATCGCCCGCAGAACGTCGGGGTCATTGGCGTTGCCGTCTATCGCGAAGCGGTGCCGGTACCCGAGCCGGCGGTGACGATGCACCAGCGCCTACGCCCTCGCC
>DPSD01000563.1:5384-5623 GCA_003538495.1 Accumulibacter sp. | reverse complement strand
AGACCCCATTGACGAGAATCAGCTCGACCTCTGTGTGCGGCACACCGAGGGCTTCAATCACATGCTTGATGGTCGCGTCCGTGGCGCACGCAAAGTCGAATTCCCGCCGGCGCCGCTCAGGGGCGATGAAGTCGTTCAATTCCTCGTAGAAGCGGAACGCCACCACCACCTTGGCGGTCGGGCGCTCCTGGTGCACGCCAGTATCCTCCAGTGATGGCGCAACAGGTGAAACTCGGCTT
>DPSD01000563.1:4926-5083 GCA_003538495.1 Accumulibacter sp. | reverse complement strand
TCATGGAGACCCTTTCCCCGCTACAAGAGGCGAGGCACGACACGGGTAGCCGGCGCGCCTCTGATGAGTGTACTGGAATGCCCCTGGTGCACATTCTGATTTTCGGCGGACTCTGCGCTTGGTAAGATCAGCATCGCGGATTTCCGTTCGCCATCCA
>DPSD01000563.1:592-4732 GCA_003538495.1 Accumulibacter sp. | reverse complement strand
TTGGTCGTTTACTTTTCCTTTATAGATAATGGCTGCATCAAAGTTGCGCAGGTTGTCGATATGTTTTTGGCGGATTTCCGTTCGCCATCCAGGAGAGCAAGCCCATGACCGCCCTTGATCCAATTGCCCGAGAACGCTCAATGCAACGGAAACGCGATCTGAACATGGTCGCTGCCTGGGAAGCTGGGCAGTCCCATGCCGACATTGCACTGGAGTTTCAACTCTCCAGAGAAAATGTCAGGGACCGGATAGACCGGCATTTCCGAGCCAAACAGCGGGAGGCCAGCAGCGATCCGTTCGACAAGATCAGCCCTCGCTTGCGAACGCTGCTCCTCAAAGAAGGCCTGACGACGGTCAACGCAGTGGTTGGATGGTACAGAAGCAAAGCGCTGTTCCAGATGCGAAACGTCGGCCGCAAGAGCATCCAGGAAATTGAAATGTGGTTCCCCGTCGAGCGAATGTACCAGAACTACGCTGCGGTTCCTCCCTATATCACCAAGGATGGCTCTGAAATCCGCGAGCTGATGCACCCAGCGGTTCAGGGTAACCGCAACCAGAGCCTGGCCGAAGCCACGCTTCCCGCCGGAACCAGAACGATGCTGCACAGGCATCTCGTGACGGAAGAAATCTACCACATCACAGCCGGCGAAGGACAGATGACTCTGGGAGCGGCGCCGTTCAAGGTCGGGGTTGGCGACACCATCGGTATCGCGCCGGGAACGGCACACTGCATTGAAGCATCGACGAGCGGTGCGCTGGTGTTGCTCTGCTGTTGCTCGCCAGCCTACTCGCATACGGATACGGAAATTCTCGAAAATGGCCAGGAGGATTGAGGATGGAGCGATCATCGGCTCGACGATCCGCTTCGATGTCTGACAGGGCGGCGAGAATCTGCTGGCGCTGCTGCCCCTGGTCGACGAAGTCTTTTCCGCGGGTCAGCATGAAGTACACCATGCGTGCGAGCTTGTGCGCCGTGGCGGTGTTGGCACTGGATTTGTCCATGCGGCTGCACAGGCAGCGCGCAGCAGGGCTTGCAGCTTCGCGTCGCACTCGGTCAGGTGGCGGGCGATATCGTCGTACATCGCCAGCGACTGGCGCAGTACGAACAGGGGCTCGTCGCGCCAGTTGCCGGTCAGCGCCTGGGTGATCTCCTCGGCACTGGCCTGGACGCGGCGGTCGCGGTGCTTTGCCAGTACCTTGGGATCGCGTTCGCCCGCCACGATGGCACGGATGATCGCCTGGCCAGTCGCGCCCAGGACGTCGGTGAGCACCTCGGTGAGCTGGATGTTCATCTGTACCAGCGATTTCTGCATGCGCTGAACCAACTGGCCTGTTCGGTGAGCAGAACCTCACGCTGACGGGCTACCGTGCGCACGACGCACCCATCGCCTTTCGGGCGCCAGGCCGCGCGCAGGAACCCCAGGCTCATCCGCTTTTGCAGGTGAGAGGCATGCCTCGAACGGCAGTCCTGCACGTCGCTCTTGCGCCCAGGAACGTACTTCATCTCTGCGCATGGTCATGATCGTGCTCCACGATGGTTGAGAATGGCAGCGCCATGGGAAACGTCGAAATTCGAATCGATCTCCTAAACGGGATGCGCATCGCTGCGCTCACCACTGTCGCCGACGATTCCCGGAGCATGCTCGCAATCGGGCTCGTGTGAGCTCACACCAATGGAAGGTCGGTCATATCGGCACTGCCACTAACCATGTGAAACAAGTAGCACGTAGGCGCAAGGGCCGGCGGGCCTACTCCGTGTTTCTTTGAGAGCGCCTGACCCGCGCGCGGGGTTGGGAGGCTCGCAAGGTACGCCTTTGCTTGCGCCATGCTTCGAGGTCCGCCGGGGCGAGTTGCTCCGCAGTGAATGGGGCCAGGACGGTGAGCACGTCTCTCATGATCCGCCTCCGACTTGCTTTGTCTATCTATCAACAGCTTAGACGAGCCAGCGGCTGGTTTTGCCACCCTGGTATTTTTGAGTTCTGCCGAACGAACACGAAAGTGAACGAACGAAGGCTTGATTCCCACTCGGCCTAATATCGGACAATCGTCACCACTTTCCTGGCTCGGGTCATGGCCACGTACTGAAGACGCTGAAGGTCATCCCCGCTCGCTTTCAGGCCACGACAGTCCTGAGGGATCAGCAGAACCACCTCGTCGAATTCAAGACCTTTGGCGCGATGCATCGTCGAGATGCGCACCGACCTGGAATCGGGGTTGTCACGCTCGTCCGGACCAAGGACCGTGGTCGGTAACTTTCCAGACTTCAAAGCTGCCTGGACCGCAAGTGTATCCTGCCGGGTGGGCACAATCACACAAACAGAACGCGCTTCGGCTAGGCCTGTCTGCACCATCGGGAGCAAGCTGGAGAGAGCGTCCTCCAGATGTGGGAAAGCAAGCGTCCTGGGAATCGGGCCGTGTGATAGCGACTTGTAGCGCTTGACCTCATCGGAACCTTCATCAAGATCATCGACCTCGCAACCTTCCAGCGTGGCCACCGCCAGGCGACGGATTTCCTCCGTGGTGCGATAGTTGAGATACAGCTTGCGCGACCGCCCCCGAATATTGATGCCTGAGGAGCTCATTGCCGCGCGATTGCGGGGGTAGATGCGCTGATGACCATCGCCGACAAACAAGAGATCGTTGGGCGCTGCCGGCACCATCGCACGCAGCAGCCGAAGCGCCTGCGGCCCGAAATCCTGCGTTTCATCAACAATGACCGCAGAGTACGCTGGTGGTTTGTCCCTGAGCAGGGCGGCGGCATCGCGATAGGCGTCATCGACTTCCTTCAGCTTGCGACTCGCCAGCTGCGCCCGGTATTCTTCAAAGACCGGCCAGATGGCATCGCGCTTGCCACGCGTCAGCACCACACCCCGTCCGGTCCGCCTGGCCTGGCGATAGTCATCACGCGAGTTGATTCCCTGCGCGAGAACCACGCGCTCGAGCTCATCCTCATAAAAGTCCGGCGGCAGGGCAAGGCGGGTGTCCTGGAGCGCCAGCGCGCGTTGCCAGGCTTCCGCCGCTTCCCCTTTCTTGCGGTTGTAGATGATTTGATGATCGTACTTGTAGCGGCGAAGAAAGCCATGCACCCAGGCATCGAGATTCTTCACCTCGATCTTCTGCATGACACCCGGACTGCAGAAGGTTTTCAGATTTTCCTCGATGTCTGCCGCCAGATTGCGCGTGAAGGTGGTGAAGAAAACCTTATTCTCGGTCGTGGCCCGATTCTCGGCCAGCCATTTCGCCCGATGCATCGCCAGAACCGTCTTGCCGGTCCCTGCGCCGCCCAGTACCCGCATCGGACCGCCACGATCGCCTTGCGCCAGCTTGCGTTGGGTCGGATGCAGGAAAACCCGCCATTGCGAGAGCGGCGAGTTCAGCATGGCCGCCATCGTCTCCTCATCCGCGACCACCACGAAGCGCGATTGCGATTCCGCCGTCTCGATGGCCGTGGCGAAGTCTTCCGTATCGATTGGGCGATCGACACGGGTTTCCCGTGAAAACAGCACATCGGATACGCTATCGCCAGCGGCAATCAGAAACAGACCCTCGTAGGCCTCAACCGGCAGCAGGCCTTGCACGGCATCCAGCTCGAACTCGGTGTGGATCGATCTGACTTGCTCCAGGAGCTCCTGAGGAGTGCCGATGCTCAGCAGATCGGCATCTGACAGCGCAGCAAACATCGCCGTCCGCGGCGGTTCCATCGGAGGCGTTTGCGGCTCAACAGCCGGCCTGGGCGCCGCCAGACGCGCCTGCTCCAAGGCAGGCTCAACGAGGCTTTCAACGGCAAACACCTGCAGCGCACCGGTCGTCGGGTTCACCGCGACGCGTCGTCCCGCTGCCCAGCGGTACGCATCGTCATGGTGATCGACGTACATCAGCACGTACACGTCCCCGGCCGGGGGTTTGAAGACGATGCCACGCCAGTCCTGGTCGATACGGACAGACTTCAGATTCCCATCACGGGCGCCATGGATCGGCTCGTAATTGATGCCACTGGCGGTGGGGTCACTCTGAAAACGCAAGGCCCATTTCAGCACCTTCCCCTGCACTGCGGCAGTCAGGGTCGCCAGATTGGCGAGGAAATCCTGCGCCAGCGCCACTTTTGGTTTGCAGGTCATTTCGGGATCTCCTGCTGTGTGA
>DPSD01000563.1:0-351 GCA_003538495.1 Accumulibacter sp. | reverse complement strand
GATCTCCTGCTGTGTGTATTCCTGCGCGCCATGATCACCGAGTGCAGCAGCCAACTGCTGCGGCCACTGGCCATCGGCCAGCCATGTCTGCCATCCGTTGATCTGCCAGACAGCTGCACTCTCCGCCTGGGCTGGCATCAACAGCACCAGCTTCTGCGCAACCCAGGCCAGTTCGGCTTCGGCGACCACGTCACCGGCTTGCTCCAGTTCGTAACCCACCTCATCGGGGGGTGACAAACCGGCATCCATCAAGACCTGCAATCCCTCGGCCAGGGAACTCATCGCCTGTTCGATGACCGCCGCCCAGACAGCCGCGTGCACTGCCCCGTGCGCGCTTGACGCGGGAGAAAC
>DPSD01000573.1:3624-4314 GCA_003538495.1 Accumulibacter sp. | reverse complement strand
GGTTGAACAGTGGCAGGTAGGTGAATGCGAGCTGGGCGAGCATCATGGTGCCGATGCCGGCCCAGATCCACGGGTTGCTCAGCAAGCCGAGGTGGAACATCGACCAGCGCAGCGAGCGACAGTTGAGCAGGTAGAAGGACTGCCCGACCGCAAACACGTTGACCGCGACGGTGCGCGCCTGATCTTCACTGGCGCCGCGTAGCAAGGCCCACTCGAACAGGCCGAAGGCACCGACCAGGAGCATCACGCCGACCATCGCGATACGCAGCGCCAGTTCGCCGTTCACGATCGGCGAGCCGGGAGCGCGTGGCGGACGGTTCATGAGATTTGGTTCCTTCGGTTCGAAGGCCAGCGCCAGCCCGAGGAAGACCGCCGTGGTCATGTTGATCCACAGCGCCTGCACGGGCAGGACCGGCAGCGGTTGGGCGAGCAGTACCGCGACGACGATCACCAGTCCCTGGCCGGCGTTGGTCGCCAGGATCCAGGTGATGAACTTGGTCAGATTGTCGAAGACACCTCGTCCCTCTTCGACGGCGGCGGCGATGGTGGCGAAGTTGTCGTCGGTGAGCACCATGTCCGCGGCTTCCTTGGCCACTTCGGTGCCCGTTATCCCCATCGCCACGCCGATATCTGCCCGACGCAGGGCGGGTGCGTCATTGACCCCGTCGCCGGTCATCGCCACCACCTCGC
>DPSD01000573.1:0-3375 GCA_003538495.1 Accumulibacter sp. | reverse complement strand
GGCGCGTCGTTCACGCCGTCACCGGTCATCGCCACCACCTCGCCGCGCGCTTGCAGCGCCTGCACGAGGCGCAGCTTCTGCTCGGGGGTGACGCGCGCAAACACCGCCGTATCATTCGCCGCGGTGGTCAATTCGCTGTCGGAAAGCGTGGCCAGTTGCGTGCCGGTCAGTGCCGCCGGAGCCGCCCCCAGACCCGCGCGCTGATCGAGGCCAATCTGGCCGGCGATGGCGGCTGCGGTGACCGCATGGTCGCCGGTGATCATCTTTACGCGAATGCCGGCGTCGCGACACGCCGAGACCGCCCTGATCGCTTCCTCGCGTGGCGGGTCGATCATTCCCTGCAGGCCGACGAAGGTCATTCCCTCGCCCAGGTCCTGATGGTCGAGCGTCTGCTGATCGTGGCTCGCCGGACGCTGGGCGAAAGCGAGCACGCGCAGCCCTGCCGTGGCCATTGCGTCCACCTCTGCGAGCACCGCCTCGGGCTCGAGCGTTACTGTCTGCGCCCCGGCGTCCAGCGCGCCGCTGCAGCGCGCCAGCACGCTCTCCACCGAGCCCTTCATGTAGATCATTCGCGACCCGCCGGCGTGCAGGGTCGCCATGTACTGATGCTGCGACTCGAAAGGCACCGCATCGAGGCGCGGCGTGCTGGCCAGGGCCTCCTGTGTATCCAGACCGGCCTTGCGCGCCGCTACCAGCAGTGCACCCTCGGTGGGGTCGCCCTCGACCTGACAGCTGCCATCCTTTTCACGTAGCAGCGAGTCGTTGCAGAGCAGGCCGGCGCGCAGCAGCGCCAGCAGAGCGGGATGATTGCCGGGGTCGACGGCCAGCCCTTGCTGCTGCAGCGCACCTTCAGGGCCGTAACCCACGCCGGTCAGGTCGAAGTGAGCGCCCCCCGCGGAAAGCTTCTGCACGGTCATCTCGTTGCGTGTCAGGGTGCCGGTCTTGTCCGAACAGATCACGGTTGTGCTGCCCAGTGTCTCAACCGCCGGCAGGCGGCGGATGATTGCGTGACGTTGCGCCATGCGCCCGACGCCGATGGCCAGGGTGATGGTGAGCACCGCCGGCAGGCCCTCAGGGATCATCGCCACCGCCAGGGCGACAGTCGCCATGAACATCGCCACCCAGGATTCCCCGTGCACCAGTCCGACCACGAAGGTTAAGGCTGCCAGGGCCAGGATAAGGTAGAGCAGATAATGACTGAAGCGCCCGACCTGTCGCGTCAGCGGCGTATCGAGTTGCTGCGTGCTGGCGATCAGACCCGAGATGTTGCCGATCTCGGTGCCGTCACCAATGGCGGTGACCACTCCGGTCGCCGTGCCATAGGTCACCAATGTCGAGGTGTAGGCCATGTTGCGGCGATCGGCGAGCGCCGCGTCGTGCGCCAGTTCGCCGGCCTGTTTGGCGACCGGAACCGATTCACCGGTCAGAGCGGACTCGTCGACCTGCAGGTCGCGGACCTGCAGCAGGCGCAGGTCTGCCGGAACTTTGTCGCCAGAAGCCAGCATGACCAGATCGCCCGGAACCAGGTCGCGAGCGTTGATCCGCTGTTTATTCCCGGCGCGCAGTACCGTTGCCTCGGTGGTCAGCGCGCGCGAAAGCGCAGCGAGGGCGTTCAAGGCCTTGCTTTCCTGGGCGAAGCCAAGAATAGCGTTGAGCAGGACCACGGCAAGAATTACAGCCGCATCGACATGGCCGCCCAGGGCCAGCTTGACCACGATCGCAACCAGCAAAATGTACACCAGCGCCTGGTTGAACTGTTGGAAAAAGCGCTGCAGAGGGCTTTTGCCCTTGGTTGGGGTCAGGGCGTTGGCGCCGAATCGTTCCTGGCGCCCGGCGACTTCGAACTGATCGAGCCCGCTTTCGCCATTGGTATCGAGCAGTTCGATCACCTCGCTTGCAGGCAGGTGGTGCCAGTGTTTTTCCAAGACATCTTGCACAGTTTCTGTTCCTATTCGATTGGTTTTTCCGTCGCGTGTACGATCTGAGTTGCTGGAACCACTGCCACGCGCATCGACTTGCCCATGATTTGAAGTAGCATGTTATATCTTCTTGTCTAGGACAACGTATAGACAAAAGGTTCAGAAGGCGCCAGTGAAGGCGGCCGGGTGATGGTCGAGCGCTTGAAGACTCGACAGGCATCGGAATGGGACTTCATGCCGCGTGCTCGCTTTGTTTCACCACCTCAAGCAGGCGCGAACGATACTTTGTGCGCCGCTGCTCTCGGCGGTATCAAATGCCAGGCTGCTGGAGTGAAGACGACAAGCCCAAGCCGGGAGAAGGGGTGTTGCTGCCATGGCGACGATTCAGATAGCAGTTGGCGGGCTCACCCATTGAAGGAGGACCTCGCTGATTTCGATTGCGAAGCAGGCTACCCGATGGCCTGGTATTTTCTGATGCTCGCCGGCAAAGCCGTACCGCACTGGGTCGCCGAGGCGGTCGTCGAGGACGCGCTGGCCGGCTTCGTCTACCTGCCACAACGCGACATCGATGTCGTCCGCAAGTGGCTGCATCGACCTTATGCGGTGTAGGGTGCGACCAGCAAAGCGTATTGCACTGGCAAGCGCAAGCAGGCGCGCCCCTGGGCAAGCCGTGGCCGCGAAGAACCTTCGGCAGCGACAAAGCAGCCGCCGCGGTCTTTTTTCATCCGATGCCCGGTCCTTGCCGGCGAGGCTTCGCGCCTGGATGGCCTAATCGGAAGGTCATACCGCGAGTGCATCATTGCGGTTGCCGGCTTGCCAATCTTGCCGGGCCCGGCATCCACGTCCGGCCGCCGCGAAAACGCAAGAGGCACCGGCAGTGCGGCGCGATCAGCCGTGCTGGAGCCACTCGTCGCGGGGCTTTCCTTCGTCGCTGCGATGGAGCCAACGCGTCTGAAAATCCCCTGCGCGTGGTGGCCGTCCCGGTTGAGGCCGTCAGCCTGACTGAGCTGGCGGAAGCGGTGAGATTCGAACTCACGGACGGTTGCCCGTCGCTAGTTTTCAAGACTAGTGCAATCGACCACTCTGCCACGCTTCCTGCAAGTCCGCCGGCGACTGATCGACGCTGCCGCTGCGGCGCGCCGAATGATAGCACGGCGCGAGCGGTGGCGAGCGCCACCGGGAATCGTTGCGCGCCCACAGTGCCGACCACCGGCAGCCCAGTCCTGACGCATGAGTGCGCCAGCCCTGTATTTTCAAAGCCTGTGGGTAGGTGGGGAAAAAAAGGATTCGCACAAGGGGGCTATACAGCCGGGGGACTTCTGGCAGGATAGGTGGAGCGTCATTGGTCCACGTTTTAGC
Organism: Accumulibacter sp.; assembly: GCA_003538495.1. The sequence goes on along the minus strand of DPSD01000573.1, from coordinate 97 downwards.
CGGAGGTGTCGCGGTGATTGCAACGAGTACGGGGGAGTGGGTGCACTGCGGTCGCGTATTCAGCGCCGCGGAGATCGGGGTCTATGTCGTTTCGTGT
>DPSD01000571.1 GCA_003538495.1 Accumulibacter sp. | reverse complement strand
TGCTGATCTACCAGATCGGCGCGCTCGCCGGCATCGCCAGATCGGAAGGCGGACGCCTGACGCACGTCAAGCCACACGGCGCGCTGAACAACCTCGCCTGCGAGGACGTGGCGCTGGCGACCCAGGTGGCGTCGGCGATCCGCAGTCTCGATCCGTCGCTGATCCTGCTCGCGCCCGCGCTGTCGAAGCTGGCGCTGGCCGGCGAAGCTGCCGGCCTGCGGGTGGCTGCCGAGATCTTCGCCGACCGCGCCTACGGCGAAAGCGGCCACCTGGTGCCACGCAGCCAGGTCGGCGCGGTGCTGCATACGGCCGACGAGTGTGTCGCGCATGTCCGGCGCATGCTCGACGCGGGCGGTATCGTCACCGTCGGCGGGCGGCTGATCCGCACCGGGTTTCACAGCATCTGCGTGCATGGTGACGGCCCGCAGGCGGTCGCCGCGGCGAGTGCCATTCGCGCCGCGCTGCTGGTCTCCGGGATTCGCCTGCTACCGCTCCCCGAGGTGCTCTAGCTGTCGCTCAGGTCTGGCCTTTGGTCGGCGTTGGTTTAGAATGACGGCATCGCCGCGGCGAGCGCCGCATGGCGCATGGCGGGGCCGGGCCAGGCTGAGCAGGCGGGGGAGCCGACCGGCCGCACCGTTCGAAAAACCAGGGGCGAGGAAGCGCTCCGCGCACCGGACAGACGCTGATGCCTCACAGAATTCTCAAGGTCCCCGAGCGTGGCATGCTCGACGCTTACGAGCAGGTGCTTTCGTCGCGCGGTTTTTCCGCCGACGCAGCGCAGCGCACCGCCGCCGAACGCCTGCAGCGCCTGTACTACGAATTGCTGTCGTTCAAGGTCGGGCGTGGCAGCGCTTTGCGGCGCTTCTTTTCGCCGCCGGCGGTGCCGCGCGGGGTCTATTTCTGGGGCGGCGTCGGGCGCGGCAAGTTTTTCCTGATGGACTGCTTCTTCGACGCGGTGCCTTACCGGCGCAAGCGGCGGGTGCACTTCCACGCCTTCATGCACGGCGTCCATCGCCAGCTGAAAGAATTGAAAGGCGAGACCGATCCGCTGCTGCGGGTTGCCGAACGCATTGCCGGCGAGGTCCGGCTGCTGTGCTTCGACGAGTTTCACGTCTCGGACATCGCCGATGCGATGATCCTCGGTCGCCTGCTTGAAGCGCTGTTCGAGAAAGGCGTGGTCTTCGTGATGACTTCCAACTACCCGCCCGACAGGCTTTATCCGAATGGCCTGCAGCGCGAGCACTTTCTGCCGACGATCGCCCTGATGAAAGCGCGGCTGGACGTGCTGGAGATCGATTCCGGAGTCGATTACCGGCTGCGGACACTGGAACAGGTCGAGATCTTTCATTACCCGGCCGACGCTGCGGCCGAGTTGAAGATGGCCGAGTATTTCAGCGCCATGGCCGGCGGCGAGGGTGCGGCCAAAGGCAGCATCGAGGTCCTCGGGCGCCCGGTGCCGACCTTGCGTCGCGGCAACGGCGTGATCTGGTTCGACTTCAAGTCCCTGTGCGGTGGCCCGCGCTCGCAGAACGACTACCTCGAGCTGGCGCGTGGCTACCATACGGTGCTGATGTCGGCGATCCCGAAAATGTCGGGAAGCATGGCTTCCGAGGCGCGGCGCTTCACCTGGCTGGTCGACATTTTCTACGATCACAAGGTCAAGCTGATCGCCACCGCCGACTGCAGCCCGGATCAGCTCTATACCCAGGGAACCCAGGCCAGCGAGTTTTTTCGCACCGCCAGCCGCCTGACGGAGATGCGCTCGCGCGAGTACCTCGGCTTGCCGCACCTGTCCTGAGGGACCGGGGGGCGCGGCCGGGCTAGAAGAAGTCCAGGTTGACGCACAGCCGGTTGCAGCCGGAGTCACGGGCGGCGGCGAGCAGCGAACGGACACGTTCGATCAGCGCCGCCGTTTCCTCGCCAGTGAATTCGCTTACCCCGCCGCTGATCGTCAGCGGCCCCTGCGGGTCGTTGGCATGACTGCTGTCGATCAGTTCGCGCAAACGTTCAAGGCCGATGATCGCGTCGTTGACGCGCACGTTGGGCAGAATCAGCAGGAATTGGTCGCTGCCGAAACGGCCAACCATGTCGAATTCGCGCAGGCTCTTGGCGAGCAGCCGGCCGAGGCCGCTCAGTATGCGCTCCCCGACTGCTGCACCGTGCGCTGCGCAGAGGCCCTGGAACTGGTCGATGGCAATCAACGCGAGGGCGAACGGCGTCCCGTAGCGCCGCGCTCGGCGCCCCTCGTCGTCGAGCAGGAGCGAGATATAGCGCTCGGTGAAGACGCCGGTCAGCGGGTCGTGCGTCGGCAGCTGCCGGGTTTCGCTGGCCAGCCAGTTGTGCCGGCTGAGATCAGCCAGCGTCAGCAGAACCTGCCGCAGGCTGCCGTCGGCGGCGAAGACCGGGAAGGCGCTGGCGGTACACCAGGTCGGTGGCCCGGCGGCGGGTCTGGAGCCCCCGCTGCGGATTCCGATGGCCCGCTGACGAATCGCCTGCCCGGTCTGCAGCACCTGCATTTCGAGGCGGTCGGCGGCGGCCAGAGGCTGACCGTTCTCGTCTTCCCAGCTAGCCGGCGTGTCGCCGAGCAGTGCGGCGGCCTGCGTATTGCGCCGCTGCAAGGAGCCGTCGGTGGCAAAGACCAGTAAGCCGATGCTGAGGCTATCGAGCAGCTCGGCATAACGCCCGATTTCATCGTCGTCGGCACAGAGATTGACGAGCGGCAGATGGTCTGGACTATCGGTCATCGACGGACGGCGTACTTGCAGGACGATCCTTGCATCCTACGCCAGAATTTCTCCAGGCGCCGCGATATCGCGCGGCGCCTGGCCATTCCTCAAAGCCCCGTCAGGCGGCGGCCAGAGCCTGCTCGAGATCGGCGATCAGGTCGTCGATATGCTCGATGCCGATCGACAGGCGAATCATTTCCTCGGAGACGCCGGCCTTGGCCAGTTCCGCCGCGCCCAGCTGGCGGTGGGTCGTCGACGCCGGGTGGCAGGCCAGTGACTTGCTGTCGCCGATGTTGACCAGCCGGGTGAACAACTGCAGCGCATCCTGGAAGCGGCCGCCCGCTTCCGCGCCGCCGCAGTCGGTGCCTTTGACGCCGAAGGTGAGAATGCCGGAAGCCTTGCCCTGCATGTACTTCTGCACCAGCGCGTGGTCCGGGTGATCGGCCAGCCCGGCATAGTTCACCCAGCTGACCTTGGCGTGTCCCTGCAGGTAGGCGGCGACCTTCTCGGTGTTGGCACAGATGCGGTCCATGCGCAGCGGCAGGGTTTCCAGCCCCTGCAGGATCAGGAAGGCGTTGAACGGCGAGATCGCCGCGCCCATGTTGCGCAGCGGCACCACGCGCGCGCGCCCGATGAAGGCCGCCGGGCCGAGCGCTTCGGTGTAGATCACCCCGTGGTAGGAAACGTCGGGCTCGTTGAGTCGCTTGAAACGTTCCTTGTGCTCTGCCCACTGAAAACGCCCACTATCGACGATCATGCCGCCGATCGAGTTGCCGTGGCCACCGATGTACTTGGTCAGCGAGTGCACGACGATGTCGGCGCCATGCTCGAAAGGACGGCACAGGTAGGGGGACGGGACGGTGTTGTCGACGATCAGCGGGATGCCGTGCCGATGCGCGATCTCGGCGAGTTGCTCGAAGTCGGTGACGTTGCCCAGCGGGTTGCCGACCGATTCGCAATAGAGCGCCTTGGTCTTGCCGTCGATCAGCTTCTCGAAGCTGGCCGGATCGGCATAATCGGCGAAGCGGACCTCGAGCCCGTATTGCGGCAAGGTGTGCGCAAAGAGGTTGTAGGTGCCGCCATAGAGCGTCGACGCCGAGACGATGTTGTCGCCCGCTTCGGCAATCGTCTGGATGGCGTAGGTGATCGCCGCCTGCCCGGAGGCGACGGCGAGCCCGGCAATGCCGCCTTCGAGGGCGGCGACACGTTTTTCCAGCACGTCCTGCGTCGGGTTCATGATCCGCGTGTAGATGTTGCCCGCCACATTGAGGTCGAACAGGGCGGCGCCGTGCTGCGTGCTGTCGAACGAGCA
>DPSD01000569.1:5534-7258 GCA_003538495.1 Accumulibacter sp. | reverse complement strand
TGGCGCCCTCGCTGCTGGAAAAGGACAAGTGGGGCAACTGGGTCATCAATCGCGACTACAACGCCGCCATGCTGGCCGAGGCGCTATGCAAGCTCGAAGGCTTCACCTACGCCCCCTCCGATGCGGTGTATTGGCAGCACGGCCATTCCACCGAGCGGGACTTCGTTTATGTGACCACCGCCAGCCTGACCCATGAGCAGTTGCAGCAGCTCGCCGACGAGGTGGGGCCGGATCGCTCGCTGCTGGTGCTGTGCACCGCTTTCCGCGCCAGGGCCGATGCCTACCCGAATCTGACGGTGAAGAAGATTCCCGGGCAGGTGCTCTCGCGCTGCGAGTGGGGGCACGACGACTATTCCTTGCAGGTCGAGAATCTGCCCAAAGAGCCGCCCAAGCCCGGCCAGCAGAGCCTTTTTGACGGCGAGGAGGGATGATCGGCATGGACGATGTGAAACTGTCTCGCCGCACGTGCCTTGACTGTCTGCAACTGACGCTGGCGGCAAATTCGGGCGCGGTGTGTCGGAAATCAGTCGGTTTGGGCCGGATTCCGTCATGAAGAAGATCATCATCATTGCCGGCCCGAACGGTGCGGGGAAAACGACCTTCGCGCGTGAGTTTCTGCCCAACGAGGCGGGATGTCCGCAGTTCATCAATGCCGACCTGATTGCGGCGGGATTGTCGCCGTTTGCGCCGGAGGTGGCGGCGGTGAAGGCGGCGCGCATCATGCTGGAAAGCATGACCGAGTTTGAACGACGTAACGAAAGTTTTGCATTCGAGACGACCCTTTCCGGTCTGGCTTATGCGCGGCGTATTCGCCTTTGGCGCGCGGCCGGCTATCACGTTACGCTGTTTTTCCTGTCATTGCCAAACGCGCAAATGGCGATTGAGCGGGTGGCAGAGCGCGTGCGCCAGGGCGGGCATGACGTGCCGGGCGATGTTGTCCGCAGGCGTTTCGCGGCGGGGCTACGGAATTTCGAGCGGGTCTATCGCGATGCAGCGGATGCCTGGGCCCACTATGACAATGGCGGCGACGAGCCGGAGCTGGCCAATTGGGGAGAAAAGCCATGAACGAGAAAAAAATCGAACTCGCGAAAGACCCTGATTTGGCGGCTTCCCGGGTTGCCATCCGCCGTGCCGCAAAACGGGCGGCGCAAGTGGCGCTTGGCACGAATACCGAGCTTGTCGTGCTGCGCGATGGCCAGTGCGTCCGTGTCAAGCCAGGCGGGAAGCCAAAGCCCCGATGAACCGCCACGTCAACGCCATTGCCGGCCGCCTGAGTCTGCGTCACCCGCAGCGCCGCTCGCTGGAGATTCTCGACCGGATTACGGAAATTGCCCCGCCCGGCAAGGCGGCTGATGTGGCGGCGATGCTGGCGGCGATCCGCAGCGAGTTTCCATCGGTCACGGACTTCGAACGCGATTTCCCCTCGCTGTGCTTCGCGCTCGCCACCGGCGTCGGCAAGACGCGGCTGATGGGCGCTTTCATCAGCTATCTGCATTTGGCGCACGGCATCGACAACTTCTTTGTGCTGGCGCCGAACCTGACCATCTACAACAAGCTGATCGCCGATTTCAGCGACCGCAATCATCCCAAGTACGTTTTCCGGGGCATCGCCGAATTCGCCATCGATGCGCCTTCGATCATCACCGGCGACAACTACGATCAGCATGACCCGCGTAGCGGTACCTTCCTCGGCGGCGTGCGGATCAACATCTTCAACATTTCCA
>DPSD01000569.1:0-5263 GCA_003538495.1 Accumulibacter sp. | reverse complement strand
ATCAACATCTTCAACATTTCCAAGATCAACGCCGAGATGCGCGGTGGCCGCAGTGGCCAACGCGCGCCGCGTATCAAGCGGCTCTCGGAATACATCGGCGAAAGTTATTTCGACTACCTGGCCGGCTTGCCGGACCTGGTAATGCTGATGGATGAATCGCATCGCTACCGCGCCAGCGCCGGCATTCGCGCGATCAACGAGCTGAAGCCGATCCTCGGGCTGGAGCTGACCGCGACGCCGTTTGTCGAGACTGCGCGCGGCGCGGTGGCGTTCAGGAACGTGATCGTCGACTACCCCTTGGGCCGCGCCATGGCCGACGGCTTCGTCAAGGAACCGGCGGTGGTCACGCGCAAGAACTTCAACCCGGCCGGCATGTCGGCCGAGGAGATCGAGCGCCTGAAGCTGGAAGACGGGCTGCGCCTGCACGAAAGCGTCAAGGTGGAACTGGAGACCTACGCCCGCGAGACCGACAACGCCATAGTCAAACCATTCCTGCTGGTGATCGCCCGCGATACCACCCATGCCGGGCAACTGTCCGAGCTGATCAAGTCCGACAAGTTCTTTGCGGGGCGCTACCGCGACAAGGTCATCCAGGTGGATTCGAGCAAGACCGGCGCGGAAGAAGAGGCGATGATCGGGCGGCTGCTCAAGGTGGAGCACAGCGACGAGCCGACGGAAATCGTGATTCACGTCAACATGCTCAAGGAAGGCTGGGACGTCACCAACCTCTATACCATCGTGCCGCTGCGGGCGGCCAATGCCCGCATCCTCATCGAGCAGTCGATCGGGCGTGGCCTGCGCCTGCCCTACGGCAAGCGCACCGGCGTTACCGCCGTGGATCGGCTGAACATCGTCGCCCATGACCGGTTTCAGGAGATCGTCGCCGAAGCCAACAGGCCGGACTCGGCGATGCACTTGCAGACTCTGGTGCTGGATGCGGATGCGCTCGGGCAGCAAACGACCACCGTGGTGTCGCAATCGCAACTGGCCAGCAAGCTGGGCTTGACGCCTGCCCACGCGACCAGCAGCACGACGGTGGCCGGGCGGGATCAGGCGCCTGCCTTCACCAGGCCGGACGAGCAGAAGGTCGCGCAGATCACCTATCAGGTCATCCGCAAGCTGGAAAATCAGCCGCAAATACTGCCCACCATCGAGTACCTGAAGAAACCCGAAATCCAGGCGGCCATCGTCAAGGCGGTTGAGCAGCAGCATCAGCCGAGCCAATTGGAACTGGACGGGGTGACCGAGAGGCCGGACTTCGCGGCCGTGGTGGCGAAAACCGTCGAACTGGTGACGCAGCAGACCATCGACATTCCACGCATTCTGGTGGTGCCCAGGGGCGAAGTGAAATCGGGCTTCAAGGCCTTCACGCTGGAGCTGGATACCTTGAAATATCCGGCGGTGTCCGATGAGCTTTGGATTCAGCACCTGCGAACGAACCAGCTCGAAATGGTCTCGGCAGGACCTGGCGGTAGCGACGAGGCGCGACTGGAGGACTATGTGGTCAGCGGGCTGGTGGCTTTCGACGACGTTTCCTACGACGAACACGCCGACCTGCTCTACGACCTCGCCGCGCAGACGGTGCAGCACTTCAAGGGCTACCTGTCCGAGGAAGACACCCGCAAGGTGCTGCGCTGCTACCAGCGGGATATTGCGCGCTACGTCCACGCCCAGATGCAGGCGCATTACTGGGAAGATGTCGTTGGCTACGAGGTGAAGGTCAGCAAGGGCTTTACCGAACTGAAGCAGAGCGCCTACTCGCATTCCGTGCAGCAACCGACCGCCAACTACCGGGTCGAGCCGGCGGACAAGAGCAACATGGCGAAGTACCTGTTTGGCGGCTTCGAGCGCTGCCTCTATCCGGTGCAGAAGTTTGATTCCGATTCGGAACGCAAGCTGGCGGTGATTCTGGAGCGCGAGGCCAGCAAGTGGTTCAAGCCCGCCAAGGGCCAGTTCCGGATCTACTACCGGAATGGCGCGGACCATCTGGAATACCAGCCGGACTTCGTTGCTGAAACCGCTGTCACGATCTACATGCTGGAACCCAAGAAGCGCACCGAACTTGAAGACCCGCTTGTGATGGCCAAGAAAGATGCTGCCGTCAAGTGGTGCGCGAATGCGTCAGGGCATGCGGCAAGCTACGGCGGCAAGCCGTGGCGATACCTGCTGATTCCGCATGACGAGATCGTGGGGAACATGACGCTGGATGGTCTGGCGGCTCGCTTCGCTTGCGGCAGCTAGAAATCGGCGCTGCTGCGGCAAGCACTTGGCGCTTGAATTCCCCCGACCAAGGTGTCTCAGAGTGGCTTGTCCTGCCAGCGATGCACAGGGTCCATCGGTCCGAGATCGAAAACGATCCCTCATCGCGTTAGGCGAACGAATCGCCAGCCGTTTCCTGCCCTTGCCAGACGGGTGCCTATTCCCACTCGATCGTTGCCGGCGGTTTCCCCGAAATGTCGTAGACCACGCGGTTGATGCCGCGGACCTCGTTGATGATCCGGTTCGAGACCTTGCCGAGCAGGCTGTGCGGCAGTTCTGCCCACTGGGCGGTCATGAAGTCCTGCGTCTCGACGGCTCGCAGGGCTACCACGTACTCGTAGGTCCGACCGTCGCCCATGACGCCGACCGATTTCACCGGCAGGAACACGGCAAAGGCCTGGCTGGTCTTTTCGTACCAGCCGGCGGCGCGCAACTCGTCGATGAAAATGGCGTCCGCCCGGCGCAACAGGTCGGCGAACTCGGGCCTCACCTCGCCGAGGATCCTGACGCCGAGACCGGGGCCGGGGAAAGGGTGGCGATAGACCATGTCGTGGGCGAGGCCGAGCGCGACGCCGAGTTCGCGGACCTCGTCCTTGAACAGTTCGCGGAGCGGTTCGAGCAGCTTCAGACTGAGTTGTTCGGGCAGGCCTCCGACGTTGTGATGGCTCTTGATGGTGTGCGCTTTCTTGGTCTTGGCACCCGCGGACTCGATCACGTCCGGGTAGATCGTCCCCTGTGCCAGCCATCTGGCGTTGACCAGCCGGTCCGCTTCGGCCTGGAACACCTCGACAAACTCGCGGCCGATGATCTTGCGCTTCTGTTCGGGGTCAGCGACGCCCCGCAGATGGCCCATGAATTGCGCGGCGGCGTCGACGTGTACGACCTTGACGCCGAGGTTGCGGGCGAATGTCTGCATCACCTGTTCGGCTTCGTTGAGCCGCAGCAGCCCGTTGTCGACAAAGACACAGGTCAGTTGGTCGCCGATCGCGCGGTGGATCAGCGCGGCGGCCACCGACGAATCGACCCCGCCGGAAAGGCCGAAGATCACTTCTTCTTTGCCGACCTGCGACCGGATTCTGGCGACCGCCTCGTCGACGTAGTCGGGCATGTTCCAGTCGTGTCCGCAGCCGCAGATGTCGCGGACGAAGCGGCCGAGGATCTCCTTGCCCTTGAGGGTGTGGGTGACCTCGGGATGAAACTGCACCGCGTAGAACTTGCGCTGTTCGTCGGCCATCGCCGCGATCGCCGTTGATTCATTGCTGCCGATCAGCTTGAATCCCGGTGGCAAGGCGGTGACCTTGTCGCCGTGGCTCATCCAGACGTCGAGCAGACCGTGGCCTTGGTCATTGCGGCGATCCTCGATGCCCGTGAACAACGCCGAGTGGCCACGGGCGCGCATTTCGGCGTAGCCGAATTCGCGTTTCGTCGAGCTTTCGACGCTGCCACCCAACTGCGCCGCCATCAGGTGCATGCCGTAGCAGATCCCGAGTACCGGCACGCCGAGCTCGAACACCACTTGCGGCGCCTTGAAGTCGTCTACCGCATAGACCGAATTGGGACCGCCAGAGAGGATGATCCCCCGCGGCTTAAAGTCGCGGATGAAGTTCTCGTCGATGTCGTAGGGATGCAGCTCGCAATAGACCTGTTGTTCGCGGACGCGGCGGGCAATCAGCTGGGCAACCTGTGAGCCGAAGTCGAGAATCAGGATCTTTTGATGGGACATGGCGACGCCTCAAATGAAGCGGGCGGCCAGCAGCCGCCCGTCGTAGGTCGATCGGAGCTCAATCGACGTGGTAATTGGGGGCTTCCTTGGTGATCTGCACATCGTGGACATGCGACTCGCGAACGCCGGCCGAGGTGATCTGGACGAAGGTCGCCCGCTCGTGCATTTCGGCTATCGTCCGGCAGCCAAGATAGCCCATCGACGAGCGCAGGCCGCCCATCAACTGGTGAATGACCGCCAGCACCGAGCCCTTGTAGGGGACGCGGCCTTCGATGCCTTCCGGGACCAGTTTGTCGACGTTGGCGGTTTCGTCCTGGAAATAGCGGTCCGCCGCACCGGCAGCCATGGCGCCGATCGAGCCCATCCCGCGGTAGGACTTGTACGACCGTCCCTGGAACAGCTCGACCTCGCCGGGCGCTTCTTCGGTACCGGCAAAGAGGCCGCCGAGCATCACCGCGTTGCCCCCGGCGGCGATCGCCTTCGAGATGTCGCCGGAGTAGCGTACGCCACCGTCGGCGATCAGCGGCACGCCGCTCTCCCTGAGCGCGTCGTAGACGTTCTGGATGGCGGTGATCTGCGGCACGCCGACGCCGGCGACGATGCGCGTGGTGCAGATCGAGCCGGGGCCGATACCGACCTTGACGCCGTCGGCGCCATGATCGACCATCGCTCGCGCGGCTTCGGCCGTGGCGATGTTGCCGCCGATGACCTCGACGTCGGGGAAGTTCTTCCTGATCCAGTTGACGCGGTCGAGGACGCCCTGCGAGTGGCCGTGGGCGGTGTCGACGACCAGCACATCGACGCCCGCCTCGGCGAGCAGTTCGGCGCGCTCTTCGGTACCGGGGCCGACGCCGACGGCGGCGCCCGCGCGCAGGCGGCCAGCGGCGTCCTTGCTGGCATAGGGGTGCTCGGTGGTCTTGATGATGTCCTTGACGGTGATCAGGCCGCGCAGCTCGAAAGCATCGTTGATCACCAGCACGCGCTCCAGGCGGTGTTTGTGGATCACCGCCTTGCCTTCCTCGACGGTGGTTCCCTCGGGAACCGTGACCAGGCGATCCTGCGGGGTCATGATGTTTCTGACCGGCTGATCGAGATTGGTCTCGAAGCGCAGGTCGCGGTTGGTGACGATGCCGACGACCACCCGGCCATCGAGCACCGGCACGCCGGAGATCTTGTGCAGGCTGGTCAGCGCCAGCACGTCGCGCACCGGCATGTTCGGCGAAACGGTGATCGGATCCTTGAGAATCCCGGATTCGAAGCGCTTGACCTTGGCGACTTCGG
>DPSD01000464.1 GCA_003538495.1 Accumulibacter sp. | reverse complement strand
GGTCCGGTTGTCCAGCGCATCGTAGGCGTAAGCGTCATTCTGCGCGGGCAGGGTGAGGCTACCCGCCTTGTCCACCGCCGTCTGCCGTCTTCCCAACGCATCGTAGTCGTATTCATGGACGCTGATCGTGTGGGCGTCGTCGAACGCCACCCGGTTGGCGAGTTTGGCCAGCGTATTGTCCGGGTTCCACTCGTACTGGCTGTTGATGCCGTTGGGATCCCACTTCTCCGTCAACCGTCCGCCCGCATCATGGGTGAAGGCGAGATAGTCGAAGTTGGGTCCCCAGATCCCGATCAGATTGCCGACCGGATCGTAGAGATAGTCCGTGCGGGCGCCGTTCTGGTCCTGCATCGTGTTCAGCATCCCGCCGGGGCTCCAGGCGAAGCTGCGGGCCTTGGCCGAGGTGCCCGGACGAAGATCGGTCAGCCGGGTCACCCGATGCGCCGCATCGAAGGCGGTTTCCTGCCCGGCGATGAGATTGCCGGCAGCATCGCGCGCCTCGACCCGCGTCGGCTGGCCCAGCGCATTGCGGGTGAAGGTCTCGGTCCGGTAGACGTTGCCGTTCGCATCCCTGACGGTGCGGCTCATGAGCTGATGCCCATAGCCCCAGACCATCTGCGTCTTCTGGTTCTTGGCGTCCGTCGCTTCCAGTACATTGCCGAAGCGGTCGTAGCTCCAGGTCCAGACGTGACCCAAAGGATCGGTCTCCTTCACCTTCCAGCCGAAGTCGTTGGTGACGACGGCAGTCTGCTTCTTGAGGTCGGGATCGGCGCCCGAAAGGTCACAGGGTGCGGACGGATTGAGGGTGCTGCCGGCCCACAGTTCGGTCATGCGGCCCAGGGTGTCGTACTTGTTGCAGGTGACCGGGGCACGGCCGCCGTCGGCGGCGACGGCCGGGCCGACACTCTTCACCGGGCGGTCGAGCTCGTCGTAGACCGTCTGGGCGGTGTGGCCGAGATTGTCCGTGACACTGATGGCGTTGCCGTGGGCGTCGTAGTCGTAGGTGGTGGCCCGGCCGGCGGGGTCGAGGCTTTGCTTGAGGCGACCGTTCTTCTCCGGGCCGTAGTAGACGAAGGCCTGCGTGCTGCCGTTGGGATCGACCACGTTGCGCGGCTTGCCGTCCAGATCGAGACTGCTGACAACGACATTGCCTTCCTTGTCGGCGGCGGCGACGACGTGGTTGTTGGCGTCGTATTCCATCGTGGCGCTGTAGCCGTCCGGGTCGGTGATGCGGGACAGGTTGCTGCCGGGGTCGTATTCCATGCGGGTGGCGTTGCCGGCGGCGTCGATCACCTGGACCTGGCGGTCGGCGTCGTCGTAGACGGCCACGCGAGAATCGACGCGGGCGTTGGCGACGGTGAGGGCCTCACCGATGAGGTTGCCGTTGGCGTCGAAGCTGTAGTCGCGCCAATGGCCCAGCGCATCGGTCGCGCGCTTGACGCGGTCGACACTGTCGTATTCACGCTGGACCACCTGCCAGTCGCCGTCGATGCCGCGCGTCTCGCGGCCCTGGTCGTCGTAGATCAGGGTTTCGCTGTCGGGGGCGCCGTCGACGCCGTCGCCGGTCTTGTCGCCGCTGCGGGCGATGGCGACGGGGTAGAGGCCGTTGGCGTCGTAAGTGGTGGCGACGGCCGGGCCGGCGCCGCCGGCAAAGTTGCCCAGCGCCGCGCCGGCGGTGCTTCTCAGGCGGCGGGTCTGGGTGCGGTTGCCGTTGGCATCATAGGCGTGCTGCGTCCAGCTGACGATATCGCCGTCGGCGGGGCGGGTGTTCGCGGTGGGGATGACGCCGGCCTTGAGCCGAATGTCGTCAGTGGGGTTGCCCTTGGCGTCGTAGCGCACCAGGCTCCAGTTGCCGCGTGCGTCCTGGCTGCGCTGGGGCTGGTTGTAGGCGTTGAAGTCGAAGAACTGAACGGTGCCGCCGTCGGGGTTGGTGATCTTGGTGACGTTGCCCAGGGTGTCGTATTCATAGTGGGTTTCGTAGCCCATGGGGTCGCGCTTCGACAGGCGCTTGCCGGGGTCGGCGGGGTCGTAGGTGTATTCGCGGATGCCGCCGTTCTCCTCGACGATCTGCATGGGGTTGCCGTCGGCGTCGAAGAAGAAGCGCCGGGTGAGGCCGCGTTCGTTGAGCTGCACGGTCTCGCGGCGGAAGTCGTTGTAGGTGAAGCTCATCTCCTGGCCGAGGTCGGTGCCGCCGGGGCCGATGGCGCGGTGGCGGAAGGTCTTGCCGTTGGCGTAGTAGAAGAACTGCATGCCGTTGCCGCGTGGCAGGGTGTATTGCTTCATGGCGTGGGCGAGCTTGGCGCCGTCGAGGCTGCTGTAGTACTGGTAGGCGACGGCTGGCTGGCTGCCGGCCACGGCCAGGGGGTTCTTGAAGCTAACGAGGTCGCCGTTAGCGTCGTACTGATACTGCCAAGTTCGGCCCGTCCAGTCCTGAATCTGCGAAATGCGGTTGGCCGTATAGCCGAATGTCAGGGCGCGACCCAGAGCATCGGTAATCTTGCAGACATAGGTGCCGGCGCAGCCGGCAATCGGCGCGTAGGAAAGCGTGAGCGTGTTGCCGTTACGGTCAGTGACGGACAGGAGTCGGGCCTTGAGGCCGGTGTCGCTCGTACCCGCATTGATGCTCTCGAAGACGTACTGCATGCCGCTGCGTTCGACGAGCTGAAATTTGCCGTCGGACAAGCGCGTGAGGCTGGCGTAGATGCCTGCCGTACCAGCGAACGTAGCCCCGGCGCTGACGTTGCCGCTGGCGTGGTTGGCGGTGGAGAAGAAGCGTTCGCCGCCGGTGCCGTCGGTCCACGAGACTTTGGCGACGCCACCCTCGACGCCATAGAAGCGCAGGCTGTGGTTGAAGCTGTGGGTCCAGCCATAGCCGAGGGGGCCATCTTTGGCGCCTTTGCTGTTGTACCAGCGCTCGAACACGATGGGGAGACTTCCCCTTCCCTTGATTGCGATGTCGCGCTCGCTGTGGATGAGGTTGCCGGTGACCATGTTGACGGGGTCGCCGGCAACACTGGTGCCGGTGCCAAACCCCAGCGCAGTCTGGTATCCGTTCTGGCCGGCTAGCTGGGCGAAGGTGGGGGCGTAGGGGTCGGCGATGATGCCGGTGCCGAACGATGGGTTATAGAGGCTGCCAAGCGGATCCGCCACTCCATAGCCGCCGTAGGCGGTACCTGGGGCGCTGCCCGTGCCTGAACTGCCGGTCGATTCCGCGGAAGGTTCGACGGTAACACTGCCGGAGTGCCCACCGATAATGAAGCTGAGATGAGATGTCTCGGTGGAAGATAGTTTCTCACCATAGAAGATATAGCCCTTCCATCCAGTGACATCCGGATATTGGATCAGCCGGCGCGGAAGGCTTATCTTGAAACCATTGTTGACGGTATTTTCAATATTGCCGACGACACCCGCAGAGTAGTTGGTATCGGCCGGGTTGGTATTGAGTGCACTATTGGAGCAAGTGTTGGTGAGTTTGCATTTCTGGTTGTTCCAGTCGGTACTGTTATTGATCTGCAGGATTTCAATGTTCTGCTCATTGGCGAATTGCAGGCCGCGTGTGGTGGAGACGGCATCTAAGTTCGCTATTTCTTGCCAGATGTAAGCTTCGTAAGCAGAAGAGGCGTAACCGCCCAGTTTGAAAGCACGCTTGTCCGAGCTGTTCGGCGTGTCGAGCCGAGAGCCGCTATAGACAGGCCCACCAGGCCAGTCGGTGAGAAAGCCCTTGCGGTAAATTCCATAGGGCAGATCAAACAGATAGTTGACCTTGACCTGAGCGGAGGTCAGGCCAAGGCCAATGCCGCTTGTACCGGATTCACCAAAGAGCTCGCCTGCACGTTTGTATGCATCGGCTGTATAACTGCTGTACTTGCTGGCCGCAATATTAAGGAATTCACCTTCGATGCCGTCGCGATCTGCATTAACGTTACTGTTATTGGCCTGCACGTTGGCCAACAGTTGCGCCGAGCGCTTGATGAGGTAGGCGTCGGAGGTGTGGTGAGCGTAGGCATGCAGAGCGTGCAGGTTGGCAGCTTGGATGCCAAGGCTGAATGCATCGTTTACAGTCGCGTACGTATCGAGTTCGTCCAGCACCACCTTCATGTATAGCGCGTTGTCGATCGAACATAGCGCTGTGGTGCCGCTCCCTGCATCCTTGACCTGTTCCACACCCTCCAGCTTCAGAACCGGCACCATATTCACCGTACTCGAACAAGTCGGCTGGGCACCAGGGTCGACCGCGTTAAACCATGTGTCAAAGGCGGTCTGGTCGCCAGCTGTCGCACCTTTGAAAGAGAGTGAAACCTCTGCTTAACTCCA
>DPSD01000468.1 GCA_003538495.1 Accumulibacter sp. | reverse complement strand
CATCGCTCAGTGCCCATACATACCCTCCATTGAGGATGTCCAGATTGCCTCGGGCGATGGGCAATTCACCGGCAATGCGGGCTTCTCCGGCAATGCCGCCGAAGGCAACGATTCGAATGTCGCCGCCCTGACTGCCCATGCGCCCCTGGTCGATCTGCACATCTCCCCCGATCAGGCTCAGCGATTGCAAGGGTTTGGCCAGGATTCCGGCGCCCGCATTGACCGCAATGCTCGCCCGCGTCGTTCCAAGAAAACCAAAGGCTTCCGGCGCAGCGCTGGAGAAAGTGCTGGCGGTCGTGGTATCGGCATGGAAATTGCCGTCGGGAAACTTCAGGTAATTGGCGGTGCTGACGTGCAAGGCCGCCGGCACATCGACGACCGCCCCCACACCGAAGGTCACCCCCGCCGGGTTGATGAAAAAGACATTGGGAGCGCTGCCGGAACCTCCTGGATCGAGGCTCAGCAAGCCATTGATCGCGGAAATCTGCCCGCCAGTGACGCGCGAAATGACATTGCTGGCAGGGGCATTGATCGTGAACACCGCACCATCACCATTCCCCACGCCGAACTTCGAGAAACTATGGAAGACATTGCCGCCTGCGCGCTGTCCGTAACTTTCGGGAATGGCGATTTTCTGGTAGGTCACCGCGCCCCTGGTCACCGTCCCCGATGGCGTCAGCGCCAGCGTCGGACCTGCCCCGATACTCCCGTCGCGGACGATGGTCGACGCCGACCGTGCCGGCAACGCGCAAAAGACCGCTGCCAGCAAGGCCACGACGGACTGCCAATGAGGTTTGCAGGGCATGGGCAGGTATATTCTCACAACCAGTTCCCGATCTTGCCGATACGGGGACAAACATGAAACACGACGCTATTTCAGGCTACTCCGGCAAACCATTCAGGAAATACAGACTCTCCAGCCGCGGCCCCGGTTTGCCGAGCATGCCGAACCAGCGATCATGGATCGCGTACATCTCGCGGCTGCGACTGAGGCGAGCGAGTTCGCGGTTCACTGCCAGGCGAAAGGCCGCGTCATTGCGGCGCATCATCAAGGCATAGGGCTCATAGGAAAAAGTCTCGGGACCGATCGACCAGTCATTCTGGCTGCCTGAATCGAGGGCGAGTCCGATCAGCAGCGATCGATCCGAGGCATAGGCCTCGACCTTTCCCTGCAGCATCGCCGCGATCCCCTGCTGGTGATCGCTGACCTTGACCAGCTCGGCAGCGACCTTGTACTCCAGCAGTGCCGTGGCAATCATCCGCTCGCTGGTCGTTCCGGCGGCGACGGCAACCCGCTTGCCGGCCAGGTCTTCGAAGCGCTTGATTCCGGCAGCCCGACGCGACAGGTAAGATCCGCCATCGATGAAGGTCAGCAGACTGAAATCGACTTCCTCCATGCGCGCTAGCGTAGTGGTGGTCGAACCACATTCGAGGTCGATCGCTCCCGACTTCAGTCTGGCAATACGCGTCTCCGGCGTCACCGGCACCCACAGCAGCTGCAGCTCGTCGAGGTCAAGCTGCTTGACGATCGCCGCCGCCACCCTGGTGCACAGGTCGACCGAATAGCCCCAGGGCTGATTGTCATCGCCAGTGTAAGAGAACGGTACCGAGCTCTCGCGGTAACCGAGTGCAATCGTCTTTGACGCCCGGATCTTGTCGAGTGTCCCGGCCGCCTGCGCCGGTACGGCAAGACCCAGGACCAGAGCCGTTGCCACCCACCGAACCCAAGGATGCAGCTTCATGAAACTCCTCCCAACGGTCATGACTTTTCCAGTCACCTACGATCATGGAAGTCATGGCCGTTTCCCTCACCCCCGACCCCTCTCCCGCAAGCGGGAGAGGGCAGGATTCGTGAATCGCGGACACGACTTTCACATTAACGGTCATGGCGAAGATCGCCACCCCAAATGAGGGGGCCGTGAAGCCATGATTCTGATCGATCGACGGTGATTTGAAAAATGTTTTTCCCAGGTTCGCCGGCCTGCCCCCGCTTACCTGCGGCCCGAGCCTCGCAACAAGGCTATACTTTGGCTCTGTGCCTCAAGGAAATCACCGACGATGAACTACCCGATGCGTATTACCACCCTGCTTCTGAACTCTCTCCTGATGGCTGCCCCGGCTCAGGCAGAAGAGACGCGTTACCTTGGCCTATGCGATGCTTCCGCTGCCGTTGCGCTCGGCGAAACGCACTTCGTCGTCGCTGACGATGATCGCCACGTCCTGACCATCTATCAACGCGGCAAGCCCGAAGCCGTGGCTTGCGTCGAGCTGCTCAGGAACAGCGGCGAGTGCTTGCCCAGGGCCAAGGCCACGAAATCGGACATCGAGGGTGCCGCGCGCATCGGCGACCGGATTTACTGGATTTCCTCGCATGCCCGCAACCAGGATGGCGAAATCAAGGCGCAGCGGCGGCAGTTCTTTGCCACCGACGTGCTTGCGAGTGCTGCCTCACCAACGGTCAGCGCGGCCACGCCGCCCTACACCCGGCTCATCGAGGACATCGCTGCCGATCCGAGGTTTGCAGTCCTCAGCACGGCCAGCAAGCAGGCGATCGATCCCGAAATGCCGGGCGGCCTGAACATCGAAGGCCTCACCGCGACCCCGGATGGACAACTCCTGATCGGCTTCCGCAATCCGCTGTCGGAAGGCAAGGCGCTGCTGCTGCCGCTGAGGAATCCGGCGGCAGTGATCGACCAGAAGGCAAGGCCGGTCTTCGGCGATCTGATTGCGCTCGATCTCGGCGAGCGAGGAATTCGCAGCATCGATTTCGTCGCCCCCCGCTTCGCGATCGTCGCCGGACCTGTTGGCGGCAAGAAAAGCGGCAAGGGTTTCGCCCTCTA
>DPSD01000450.1 GCA_003538495.1 Accumulibacter sp. | reverse complement strand
CAGATTTCTACGGATTTGCTCCCCCGCCAACATGCCGGCTTGGTCGGCGGGAAATGTGAACACCAGCGAGCACAACGGGCTGACTACACCGCATCGCGCGCAGATCGACTTTCTCCGCCGGTCACGCGTGCGGGTGGCCGCGCCCGACGAGTCCTGCGCGTAACCTATCAGCCAACTCGCCAGAAGCGGTTCATCAGGGGCTTGACGCTGGCGCCATGGACGAGGATCGACATCGTGATGACGATCAGGGTCATGTGGATGAGCTCAAGCGCCACGTCTTCCGGGAGGCCGTGTTCAATGGCGTACATGAGATAGTAGAGCGAGCCGATTCCACGTACTCCGAACCAGCCCACCATGCCACGAACGCGCGCTGGCGTGCGCGAGCCCAGCAGCCCGATCGCTACGCTGGCCGGGCGTGCGACGAGGAACAGGAACAGGGCCAGGCCCACCGCTCGCCAACTCCACGAATCGAGAAACAGCGAGCCCCCGACGAGCAGGATCAGCAGCAGTTCCGAGACCCTCTCAAGATGCTCCTTGAAGACCAGCGACCCTTCGCTGACGGTCGGCACCGGATCGCCTCCACGTGACGTGGCGACCGGGTCGTGCCCGGCAAGCCCTTTTTCCCGGTTGCCAGCCCGGGCGTTGATCAGCCTGACTTCGGTCTGTCGAAGCGAGACGGCGGCAAAGAACACCGCGAGAAAGCCCCATGCGTCGAGCAGTTCGCTGAGGCCGTAGACGACGCCGATTAGTCCCAGGCCCAGAAAATCGTCCATGAGCTCGTGATCAAAACGTCTGCTGCGCAGAGTCCAGCCGAGCCGGCCGAGAGCGGAACCGAGGACCACGCCGATCCCGATCCCGGCAACGGTCGCCCACAACACATCGACGAGCGCCCAGCGCAGGCCAAAATCGCCGAGGTCGTGCAAGCCGAGCAAACCCAGGCCGAGCATCACGAATGGGAAGGCGCTGCCGTCATTCATGCCGGCTTCGCAGGTGAGATCGAAGCGCAGGCGGTCGCGGTCGCCGGGATGACGAATCTGGACGTCGGTGGCGAGGACCGGATCCGTTGGCGCCACGATGGCGCCGAGAAGCACCGCTGCGCCGACGGACAGCCCGAGCAGGTAGTGGGCAAAGGCGGCAACCATCGCGACCGTGAGGACCATCGATGCCGATGCCAGCAGCAGAGGTGTGCGCCAGCGATCGAGCCGCATGGGCGCAGGCATCTTGACCCCGGCGGCGAAGAGCGAAATCAGCACCGCCACTTCGGTCAGCACTTCCAGCAGTGCCGATTCTTTGAGCGGGTTGAAGTGAAAGGCGTTGAGCAGCGTCGGCCCGACGAGCAGGCCGATCGACAGGTAAATGATCGCCGAGGTGACCGGTAGACGCTTGATGAACGACGGGGTCAGACCCATGACGAGCAACAGCCCACCCACCAGCAGGAACCACAGTGTTCCAGTCATCGCAACCTCGCCCTTTGCCTGCATGCCTCGAATACAGTAACGCGCTCCCCAGGCCTTGCCGGCGGATGCGTCACCTTTCGTCGTTTCCTTTGCCGTAGCGCAGCTCGTCCAACGGTCGCGCGACCGCCGTCCCGGTCGATGGCAAGGTAGGTCTCGACTCTACACACTCCCACACACAGTCTACCGAGCATGCGACCTGGATCGCCATGGCTGCCCCCCGAAGACGACCGCAGCAGGTTTCAGACTTCGCACACGCCGTCCACCGAATGGCGGTCGCCTCGACTGCGGGATCAGGACACCGGGCAGGCGAGGTGAATCGCGCTGCGCCTTACTTCTTCTTGCCGACTTCGTGGCCGATAACGCCGCCGACAGGGGCGCCGCCGACGGTTCCGACGGTGCTGCCGTCCGGAAGATTGGAAACACCGAGGGCGCCGGCGCCGGCGTCGATGCTGGTATTCTTGTCCTGCGCCGACATGTCCGCACACGCACCAAGGCCGAACAGAACAGCTGCGGCGAGGGAGCTGAACGCAACTCTGCGAATCGTTTTCATGGGTTGACCTCCTGGTCAAACAGGGTGTTTCCGGAACGCCACGTCGGGTCGACTACGGCTGGGGACCTGCCAAACAAACCGTTCGTTTCGCCAGGCGCGCTGCTTTCAGTGGTCGCGCATCGCCATGGCGTAGATACTCCAATCGGTGCGATCGATCATCTCCGCCGATCGGCCAGCGAATTGGGGACGGCCTGCGTACGCTAGCGCACAGCGCTTCGTCGGAGGCGCGGCGGCCATCACCGATCAGGCCAGTTCGTTGATCGCGCTGTCGATGGCATCGTCGACGCGCTGCCGATCGGCGGTGGCATCGCCGAGAACGGTGTCCCATTGAAGGCGAACATAGCTCGATCGGCCGCGGGTCTTCAACACCAGAGTCTGCCGTCCGCGTGCCTCGCCAAATGCGTAGTCGGTGGCGTAACCGAGCAGTTCGTGCACACCCCGCTTCCACATTCCGGCCTGGACGGCAGCGGTGATCGCGGCCATGCGCCGATGAAACTCAAGAGCCTCTTCAACGGTGAAGTGATGATTGTCCATGTAGCTCCTGATGACTGGGTGACTTTCGAAGACAGGCGCCGCCGCTGGCACGGGCGAGGCCGATCCTCGCTTCCTGCCATGAGCTTGCCGAGCGTGCGCCGAACGCCGGCTGGCGTCTGTGCGCTGAAGCACATAGCCGACAGGCAGTGTGCATACCGACCGAGCACGCCTCGAATCGCCGATGCAAGCGTATCGGCGATCTCGTCCGGCGGCCACTGTCGAGAACCGGGAGAACCGCCATGCCATCGCTCCCCCTGTGCCTGCCACGCATGAGCCGCGCCAGAACCACCTGCTCGCCGCGCTGCCGGTGGATGAGTACGCTCGCCTCGTTCCCAATCTTGACCTGGTCCCGA
Source organism: Accumulibacter sp. (assembly GCA_003538495.1). Next base: position 612 of record DPSD01000450.1, on the reverse strand, counting down.
TGCCGCTCGCCGAGGCAGTGTACGAATCCGGTGTTCAGATGCGCCATGTCTATTTCCCCACCACCTCGATCATCTCCATGCTCTATGTCATGGAGGACGGGTCATCGGCTGAAATCGCCGTGGTCGGCAACGAGGGGGTCGTCGGCGTGTCGCTGTTCATGGGCGGTGAAAGCACGTCGAGTCGGGCCGTTGTACAAAGCGCCGGCCACGCCTACCGCCTGAAAGGCCAACGACTGAAGGACGAGTTCTATCGCGCCGGCCCGATGCAGCGCCTATTGCTGTGCTACACGCAGGCACTTCTGACGCAGATGGCGCAGACCGCAGTGTGCAATCGCCATCATTCGATCGACCAGCAGTTGTGCCGCTGGCTGCTGCTCTCGCTCGACCGCCTGCCCTCGAACGAGCTGGTGATGACGCAGGATCTGATCGCCAACATGCTCGGTGTACGCCGCGAGGGCGTTACCGAGGCCGCCGGCAATTTGCAGCGGGCCGGCCTGATCGCGTATCAGCGCGGGCACATCACAGTGCTCGACCGAGCGCGCCTGGAGGCGCGCTGCTGCGAGTGCTACGCGGTGGTCAGGAGGGAGTTCGAGCGTAAGCGTGCAGCGCACC
>DPSD01000121.1 GCA_003538495.1 Accumulibacter sp. | reverse complement strand
CCGTTGATGATGTTGGCCATCGGGGTCGGCAGGCAGAAATCGCGATTGGCATGAATCTTGCCGATGTACTTCCACAGCGGCAGCTTGCTGACGTTGGCGCCGGACAAGGTGATCGCCATCGAAGCGCCGAGAATTGCATTGGCGCCGAGGTTGGACTTGTTGTCGGTGCCGTCGAGGGCGATCATCGCCTCGTCGAGTGCGCGCTGGTTGAGCGGGTTCTTGCCCTTGAGCAGCTTGGCAATCTTGGTGTTGACCGCGGTCACAGCCTTTGTTACACCCTTGCCGAGATAGACTTTCTTGTCGCCGTCGCGCAGCTCGCAGGCTTCGAATTCGCCGGTCGAAGCACCCGATGGGACCGCTGCGCGAGCCATGAAACCGTTGTCGAGAGTGATGTCGACTTCGACGGTCGGGTTGCCTCGTGAATCGAGGATCTGGCGACCGACGACCTTGGTGATCTTGACAAAGGTTGGGCTGACGACAGGGCTTTCGGAGACGGCTTCGGCTTGTTCGGTGTTCTGCTCTTTCGCAGATTTCTTGGGTTTTTCGGATTTCTTGACTTTTTCGGCTTTTGCCATAATGGGACTCCGTGGGAGGGGTTTGGTGGAAACGGCGGCGGTAACTTCTCCCGGAGATCATACCGAATACAGATCACAGGGTGCAATGACCGGCAGCAGTTAAACGCCGGTATCGGCCGGGATTCCGGCGATTGACGAGCGTTCGGCGATGAAACGGCGATGGGTGCCGCCGAATGGGGACATGCGGACGCTGGCACGCGTGCTCTGGCGGGCGTGGCCGAAGGTTCGCAGCGGTTCTTTTCGGCTTGGCCTCGACCTGAAGGTGGGCATGTGTATGGCATTAATCTTGTGTTCGCCGAGGCCGGCCATGTTCTGGTCTGCGATTCCTGTTCGCACGGCGGGCTGGCGAATGCGATTGGCAGTTGCATGTGTGGCAGTCCTCGTTTTCGCCGCTACGCGCTGGCGCTGCTGACCACCGCAGGTTTTCGGCACGCGACTCTTTGCAGATGTTCAGGCCACCGGGACACGGTCAGGGCCGCGGGCGCGCTCTTGAACTGACCTTGCGTCGCCACCGAAATAACGTGGCAACAGCGGTTGTCGGAACGCTGCCTTCGCGTCCGCAAGCGCTCCTCCTCCGGGTCGGCGACATGCTCGAGGTGGTCAACGGCGCGGCACCGCGCAGGAGCGCGGTTTGTGATGAAGACGGAAGCACTGCCGAAGCAGCGTTCATCGGATGTTCTCTCGAAGCGGCTTTTTCGAGTGTTCGCGAAGGCGAAAGAATCTTCTTTGACGACGGCAGAATTTCGGGAACGATCCGGGAAGTGATGCCTGATCGATTCCACGTCGAAATCACGTACGCCGCAACCGGAGCCGCCAAGCTTCATGCGGAGAGGGGAATCAACCTGCCCGATACCGAACTCGATCTGCCGGCTTTGGGCACGGCCGATCTCGAGGCTCTTGCTTTCGTCGCCCGCCATGCAGACCTGGTGGCGATGTCCTTCGTGCAGCGGCCGCAGGACATCGAAGAGTTGATCGCCGCACTCGATCGGCTGGCTGCTTCGCACCTTGGCATTGCCCTCAAGATCGAGACGCAGAAGGCTTTTCGACGCCTGCCAAGCCTGCTGCTGGCGGTGATGCGACACGCGACGGCGGCGGTCATGGTTGCCCGCGGTGACCTGGGTGTGGAAGTCGGCTTCGAACGCCTCGCCGAGGTGCAGGAGGAAGTTCTCTGGCTGTGCGAGGCGGCGCATATCCCGGTAATCTGGGCCACCCGGGTGCTCGAGTCGCTGGCCAAGGGCGGCACAAAAACTGGTTTCACCAGCGGAAATGGGAGAACTTTTCAAGGTGATCGCCCTTGGTAAAGGCATCAGCGAACCACTACTGGGCTTCGTCAACGGCGACCGCAGCGCGGCACTCTAGGCTTGACGATGGACAATTCTGGCAGCAGCTCCACCAACCCCTTCCGTGTGAGCTAAATAGCGCGTATGCTGGCGCGTGCCATCTGGCATGCCACACTGCAACAGCTTAAGGAGAATCCGCATGGCCAAGAGTCAGTTACGCAGTAATCGCGAAGTCAAGAAACCGAAGCAACCCCAGAAGCCCGTCGTGCCGACGACACCTTTTGGTGGAACATCGTCGAGTGCCGGCTCGCACACACCCGAAGTCAAGAAGAAGTGAGCTGCAGCGCAGCCACACTCGCGGCCTGAACCCGAACCCTAAAGAGACGGCGAGCAAACCGGTAGGTCTGCCGGTGCCTGCAGAAGGAGGAAGCGCTGCCCGATCCGATCGATGGGTCAACTTTTACCGATGTGACCAGGCGCACCATGCCCCGCTCACTGCGCGACTGGCGCCTCGCTCGGCGGTGCGGCGACAAAGGAAAGCGTCCCGCTGCGCATCTGGAACGTTCCCTGCAAGGGGCCCATGCCACCGTCGGGTTCTCCGTCAAGTTTCGCAAAGCCCTCGCAGCTGCGCGTTTCGACGACAAACATGCGCTTGCCCTGCTTGAGAATCCAGGCATCGTTACCCGGCGCATAGACCTCTACCCTGCTTTCAGCACCTCCCGGTCCCATCTCGTGCCGCCGCTGGCAATCGGGCATGCGCGCCGCGACGATCGCGTACCTGGCGGTTTTTTCCCAGAAAAAGTTCTGAACACGAATCAGCGTCAGCGAATGCTGGCGCGAGGCAATTTCGAAAGACGCGCGCTGATCCGAACAGGCCATCAACAGAGGCAGAAGCAAGCAGGGGAGCAGCTTTTTCAATGACAAGGAAATTTCCTCTGGCGAATTCCGGAACCTGGTGGCGGCATCAGTCGAGCATCCGCCAGTGCAGCCACTCGCCAGCCCC
>DPSD01000518.1:2496-2945 GCA_003538495.1 Accumulibacter sp. | reverse complement strand
ACACCTCATTTCGTGCTAGCATAACAAAACAACTGAATTTTGTCTAGGACAAATATGAAGAAAACCGAAAAAGGCTCTGCTACACCCCGAATTGGCGTCCAGGTTTTCGGTTCGCAAAATGCTCGCCGCCTGAACCCGAAGAAGCTGCTGCTCAGCAAGTGGACGGCGGTTACCCCGCATGACCAGGAGAAGCACTTCATCGTCACCCGAGTGATTCAACCGGAGCCCCCGGCCACTCGAATCGAGAGCATCGAACTGGAAGCCGTGTACTCTCGCCGAGTATTTTCGCTGTTCTGGCACAAGCTCACTGATCGCCAGCAGTGGCTGCAAGGCTGGCAATGACTTGTGCCAGGAAGAATCTGCGAACAGGCTCGCCGAATCGTGGTTGACAAGAAAACCATGAATTCAATTCCCCATCTGGCGCTGATCGGTGCCGGCATCGCCGGCCT
>DPSD01000518.1:2077-2206 GCA_003538495.1 Accumulibacter sp. | reverse complement strand
TCGGTGCCGGCATCGCCGGCCTGTCCTGCGCCACGGCACTGCAACAGGCTGGCCTCGAAGTCAGCCTGTTCGACAAGAGTCGCGGCGCGGGCGGACGGATGAGCACGCGTCGAGGCGACGACTGGCAAT
>DPSD01000518.1:0-1800 GCA_003538495.1 Accumulibacter sp. | reverse complement strand
CGTCGAGGCGACGACTGGCAATGCGACCACGGTGCCCAGTATTTCACCGCTCGCCACCCCGATTTCCGTGCCGAAGTGGCGCGCTGGCAGCGGGCCGGGGTCGCGGGTTGGTGGGATCCCAGGCTATGGCTGTTTGATGGCAATTCGCCGAAAGAACGCGAGTCTACGGTCGAGCGCTTTGTCGGCATGCCAGCCATGACGGCGCCCGCCCGCTATCTGGCCAGCACACTGACCGTGCAAACAGCAACGAAGATCCAGCAGCTCAGGCGCCGGGCGCGCGGCTGGCAGGTTTTCTCGGCTGAAAACGGCTGGCTGGAGACGAGCTTTGCGGCCGTCCTGCTGGGCGTCCCGGCGCCGCAGGCGGCACCCTTGTTGCAGCACCTGGCCCCCGAGTTGGCGGCACTGGCCGGCAGTGCCGTGATGCGCGGCTGTTGGGCGCTGATGCTGCACTTTGCCGCTCCGGTGGACCTGGCCTTCGATGCCGCCTTCGTCAATCAGGGCCCACTGCGCTGGATCGCCCGCAACAGCAGCAAGCCGGGCCGCAGCGGCGAGGAAACCTGGCTGCTGCATGCCCGCGCAGAATGGAGCGAGGCGCATCTGGAAGAAGATCCGGAGAGCGTCGCCGCAGCGCTGCTGTACGCCTTTGGCCAACTGGGCGGTCCGGCCCCGCAAGCCTGGACTGCGCACCGCTGGCGTTACGCCGATACCGAACCAGCCCTCGTCGAAGGGTGCGCCTGGCGTCCAGAGATTGGCCTGGGGCTTTGCGGCGACTGGCTCAACGGTGGCAAAGTGGAGGGTGCCTGGCTCAGCGGCCGGACGCTGGCCGAACAGGTGGTGCGGTCGTTCGCGCGGTGCTGACCGCCGAACCTGCTCAGTCGCGGCCGAGGATGATGACCAGATCATCATGTTGACGCCCCATGACTTGCGGCACGCGCTGCGCGGGGCGCACACCCCAGAGGCGACAACTTCGCTGCGTCCTCTCCGCATTGCGGCGCAGCCCTGCCACGAACCTTTCCTTCTGACGCGCGGCTTGCCCTGTCTGGATCGGCAACACGACTTGCCGCAACGCCCGCGCATCGGGCTTGGTCAGAAAACCGTATGAGTCCCGGCACGCCCCTCCGGCAGACTAGCTGCTGGCGCGAGTACGTTCGCGTCTTCTACCGGGCGCACATGCCGAAGTATTTCGAGCAGAACGTATTCGGCCACACTCGGGCGCTGCCGGGATGGTTCTGGAACGGTCAGACCAGGATACGCTGTCTCTCGCACGCCATCGGCCAGTCTCTCTTCTTGTCCGGATGGTCGGCTACCGTGGCAAGGAGATCGCTCAACGGTTCGAGCTGCCGGGCACCGGGCTTGGCCTCGTGATTCCCGCGCGGCTTGCCTTCATCAACCTGCAGACCACCGGGGCCAATCCGGTACGGGACCGCATCACAAGGATCGGCGTGCTGGAAGCCGAGGGTGACCGGGTTTCGACCTGGAGCACCTTGGTCAACCCACAGCGGCCGATCCCTGCACTCATCCAGCGACTCTCAAGAGCGAATTCCAGCGTCTGGGGAAGTCCTTCCGGACCGACGTGTTGTGTACTGTGCGCCTGTCTCGCAAGCTCTTTCCTGAACATCAGCAACACAACTTGGACAGTCTCATGGTCCGTCATGATTTGACAACGGGCGACCGCTGCGGCGCCTTGGCCGAGGCTCACCTGCTTTGGCAGTTCTGGTGCCTGTTGAAACGGGATCACGGCGAAGAGGCTCTAGCCGAGGCCATCCGGCAGCAGCTCAAGCGCCCCAGCCTGCCGCCCCA
>DPSD01000508.1 GCA_003538495.1 Accumulibacter sp. | reverse complement strand
GTGTACCCGGCGATCAACGTCAATCGCTCGGGCACCCGCCGTGAAGAACTCCTGCTCAAGCCGGATGTCCTCCAGAAAATGTGGGTCCTGCGCAAGCTGCTGTACAACATGGACGATCTCGAGGCGATGGAGTTTCTGCTCGACAAGATCAAGGCGACCAAGAACAATGGTGAGTTCTTCGACTCGATGCGTCGCTGATCACCAGCGCATTGCAGAGCATCGAAAAATCACCGATAATCCACGTCTTTCCGAAGTGCCTCAAGTCCCGGTCGTCTCCCCTGGCGAAGGACTTATTCATTTTACATACAGGAAATGCACCAGATGAAAGCCAACATCCATCCTGCCTACAACGAAATTGCGGTGACCTGCTCCTGCGGCAACGCCTTTGCCACCAAATCAACGATGAAGAAACCCTTGCACGTCGAGGTTTGCGCGGCCTGTCACCCTTTCTACACCGGCAAGCAGAAGATCATCGATACCGCTGGCCGCGTCGAGAAGTTCAACCAGAAGTACGGCGCAATGCGCAAGTCGGCTTAGGCCGGCCCGCGAGGTCGACTGGAGTCGGCAAAAAAAGGCAGCCGCATGGCTGCCTTTTTCATTTCCGTCAGCGCACGAAAAGGTGTGAGGACCAGTCTCGAGATGCCAGTACAGCCGGAACACACGCGCTTCAAGGGGATCGCTCTGCCGCCCAACGGCTGGGCACTGGCGGTCCTGCTCGTCCTCTACATCTTCACCGGACTGATCGGCCACGACCCGTGGAAAAACGACGATGCCGTGACCATTGGCGTGGTGCACGACCTGGTCAACAACGGTCAGTGGTTGACCCCAAGCCTGGCTGGCCACCCCTATCCCGACGCACCGCTGCACTACTGGGTCGCAGCCGCCAGCAGCCACCTGTTCGCCTGGATCCTGCCGGTACACGAGGCCGCACGACTAGCCAACGGCATTTTCACGCTGCTGGCGCTGGCCTTTATTTACTTCGCCGCGCGCCAACTGCACGGCCGCGAACAAGCACCGGCGGCCCCACTCTTGCTGGCCGGCAGCATCGGCTTCCTGTTTCACGCGCACGAGGCGCAGCCGATGTTGGCTACGCTCACCGCACACACCGCCGCCTACTGGGGACTAAGCCAGTTCGAGAGTCGGCCGCTACGTGGCGCGTGCTGTTTCGGGTCGGCACTGGGGCTCGGATTCCTTGCCAACGGTCTGGCGCCAATGCTCCCGCTCTTGCCGGTCGCCGCCTTTGTCGTCTGGCGCTCGAAAAATCGCCAGCGATCAGCGCTCCTGCTGCTCGCCTCGCTGCTCCTTGCCAGCATGATCGCGGGCGCATGGCTGGCGGCCCTGCTCGCCAGGTCACCCGATTACCTGACGGATTTCTGGCAACTCGAGTTGACCCAGCTCAGTGGCAACGCACAAGCGGGACTCAGCTTGCTGAACTTCGCCACCCTGCTGCCCTGGTACGCATGGCCGGCCTTCCCGCTGGCCGGATGGACGCTCTGGGTGAAGCGAAGACAACTGCGCTCAACCTCACTGGCCCTGCCGATTGTCGCTTTTCTGGTCACCCTGGCGGTGATCAGCGTCTGCCTCGGAGTGCGCAGCGCGCCAGCTTTGCTGCTCTTGCCGCCGCTGGTTCTGCTGGCCGTGCCCGGGGTCACCTCTCTTCGACGCGGTGCAGCAAACGCCTTCGACTGGTTCAGCATGATCACCTTCAGCTTTTTTGCCGTGCTGGCGTGGGTTGGCTGGTCGGCGATGGTATTCGCCTGGCCAGAGCGCCTCGCCCGGCAGGTCAATCGACTGGAACCGGGGTTTGTCGGTCAGTTCAGCTGGTTCAGTGCCAGCTTCGCTCTGCTGGCAACGCTCGTCTGGTGCTGGCTGATCGTCACCAGCCCGCGCTCGCCAATGCGCGGAATCATGCACTGGATGGCCGGCCTGACCCTGTTCTGGCTATTGATCGCGATGCTCTGGATGCCGTGGATCGACTACGGAAAGACCTACCGTCCGGTGTCTGCGTCGCTGGCCAAAGCGCTGCCCGAGAAGCGCGGCTGCATCGCCGGCGCCAACCTCGCCGATTCGCTCCTCGCCTCGCTCGACTATTTCAACGGAATACGCACGGTTTCGCCAGAATCGCCCGAGGGCAAGGACTGCGCCCTGCTGCTGATCCACGGCTCGCCGAGGACTGGCAACTGGCATAAGATATGGGAAGGCGGACGTCCCGGCGAGCGCCGCGACTCCGAAAAGCTGCGCCTCTACCGGCGCGAGGACGGCCGCAGCAGCCGTTGAGCGGGCATCCCGGACAAGCTTCGGCAATGACCTTGTCAGAGCCTGATGAAGTGCTCACGGTAGTAGGCCAACTCGGCGATCGACTCGCGGATGTCGGCCAGCGCGGTGTGGTCGGAGCGCTTGACGAAGCCCTTCGCCAGCTCCGGCTTCCAGCGCCTGCAGAGCTCCTTCAGGGTGCTGACGTCCAGGTTGCGGTAGTGAAACCAGGCCTCAAGCTGCGGCATGTATTTCACCATGAAGCGCCGATCCTGCCCGATCGAGTTGCCGCACATCGGACTGGCCGCCTGCGGCACGTAGGCCTGCATGAAAGCCAGCGCCGCCGCTTCGGCAGCCGCCTGGTCCAACGTGGACGCCCGCACCCGATCAACCAGGCCAGACCGCCCGTGCGTTTTCCGGTTCCACTCGTCCATCGCGTCCAGGCAGGCATCATCCTGATGCACTACCCACGCTGGCGATTCGGCAATCGTCGTCAATTGGCTGTCGGTAACGATCATTGCCAGCTCGATGATCCGGTCACGCTCGGGTTCGAGACCGCTCATCTCCATGTCCAGCCAAACGAGGTGATTTGCATCCTGTGCCATATAATCCGCCTGAACCCTTGAAAACAACATTGTGTCACACTCGCATGTCCGATACTTTCTCCATCGTCTTTCTTGCCGCCTTGATGTCGATGTGCGCCTTGCGCCTGTGGCTGGCAGGGCGGCAGATTTCGCATGTCATCGCGCGCCGGGCGAAGGTACCAGCAGCCTTCGCCGGCCGTATCGAGCTCGCCGCGCACCAGAAGGCTGCCGACTACACGGTGGCGCGTACTCGTCTGGGCCGCCTGGGCCTGGCCGTGGAGGTGACGATTCTGCTCGCTTTCACTCTGGGTGGCGGCCTTCAGGCCTTGCATGACTTCTGGTCGGTGCGCGTGGACGGCCTGCTTTACGGCGTCGTGCTGATCTTCAGCGTGCTGGCGATTTCCGCTGTCGTTGATCTGCCGCTGGCGCTCTACCGTCAGTTTGTCGTCGAAGAACGATTCGGCTTCAACCGCATGAGCGTACAGCTCTTTGTCGTCGACCTCTTGAAGCAGACAGCGCTCGCCGTCGCCATCGGCACGCCGGTGCTGCTCGCAATGCTCTGGCTGATGGCGACCATGGGCGAGCTGTGGTGGCTCTACGTCTGGCTGTTCTGGTGCGCCTTCAATCTGCTCCTGCTGTTCCTCTACCCGACCTGGATCGCGCCGCTGTTCAACAAATTCGTCGCGCTCGACGACGCGCAGCTCAGAGCGCGCGTCGAAGCGCTGCTGGCACGCTGTGGCTTCACCAGCTCGGGCTTGTTCGTGATGGACGGTTCCAGACGGTCAGGCCACGGCAACGCCTATTTCACCGGCTTTGGCAGAACGAAACGCATTGTCTTCTTCGACACCCTGCTGGCCCGCCTGCAAGCGGTCGAGGTGGAAGCGGTGCTCGCCCACGAACTCGGTCATTTCAAGCACCGACACGTACTCAAGCGGATTGCCCTCCTCTTCGCGATGTCACTCGCCTTTCTCGCCGTTCTTGGCCAGCTGATCGACGCCAAGTGGTTCTACAACGGTCTCGGTGTCGAGACCAGCAATACGGCGCTCGGGTTGCTCCTGTTCTTCCTCGCCGGACCGGCATTCACCTTCCTGCTGACGCCGCTGCTGAGTCTGCTCTCTCGCCGCGACGAATTTGAAGCGGACCGCTACGCGGCGGCGAACAGTTCGGCCAGCGATCTCGTTGCAGCGCTGGTCAAGTTGTACGAGGACAACGCCGCAACCTTGACCCCCGATCCATTGCACTCGCTGTTCTACGATTCTCATCCACCCGCCGCGCTACGCATTGCCCGCCTGCAGGAGGCGTGACCAGACCGTCACCGGAGACCCCCGCCATGACTACCGCCGAGGAACTTGCCCTCGAACATTGCCGCCCCTTGCGCGGCAGCGAACACTTGCTTGATCTGGCGCAGGCATCTGCGTTGCACGCCTGCCTGCCCGCCGACTGGACGATTGCCGAAAGCGGCGTCCTGCAAAAGGACTTTTCCTTCGCCAGTTACCCGGCGACGCTGCTGTTCGTCAACACCGTCGCCGGGCTCGCTGAACGCGAAAACCATCACCCTGATCTGGCAGTCGGCTACGGCCGGGTCCGGGTCAGTTACTGCACGCACGACGTCGGCGGCCTGTCGCGCAACGATTTCGTCAGCGCGGCAAAGATCGAGGCACTGACACGGATCTGAACCGCACGGGCACCGTCGTCGCGGCCTACGGACGGCAATACCGGGTCGAATTGGCCAATGGCGCGACGCTGCTTTGCTTTCCGCGCGGCAAGAAGAGCGAACTGGCCTGCGGCGACCAGGTCACGGTCCAGCAAACCAGCGCCGCGCAGGGCGTGATCGGCGTGGTGGCAGCGCGGCAAACGCTGCTCTTTCGTTCGGACCAGTTCAGGCAGAAGCTGATTGCCGCGAACGTCACGCAGGTAATCGTCGTGGTCGCCACTGAACCGCCGTTTTCCGACGAACTCGTCACACGCTGCGTCGTCGCCGCCGAAAGTCAGGACATCAGGGTGCTGATTGTGCTCAACAAGTGCGATCTGAGCGATCGACTGGCGGCAGCCAGCAGCATGCTGGTGCAGTACGAGAAACTCGGCTACCCCGTCGTCAAGCTCTGCGCGCGCGACAACAGCGCGCTCCTGTTGCCGTATCTTGCCGGTCATCTCAGTCTACTGATCGGTCAGTCCGGAATGGGCAAGTCAACCCTGATCAACGCCCTGATCCCCGGCGCCAGAGCGCCAACCAGAGAGATCTCGCAGGCTCTCAACACCGGCAAGCACACCACGACGCACGCCAGGCTCTATCGCCTCGACAGCGCCGCCAGCGCCGCGGCAATCATCGACTCGCCGGGACTGACCGAGTTCGGCCTGCATCACCTGTCGACCGAAGACCTCGCTCTGGCCTTTCTCGAACTGCGGCCGCTGCTCGGCCAGTGCCGCTTCCGCAACTGCCGGCACGATCGGGAACCCGACTGCAGCGTCCATGCGGCGCTCCGGAACGGCGACATCGACCCGCGCCGCTACGCCGCGTTTCGCTCACTTTGTGGCGAAATCGCCTAAACCGACAGGATCCTTCGATGAGCGACATCAGCATTCGCCGCCAGCATGGCAAGACCCGTGCCGAGGCCCGCGCCTCGGCCGAACACATGGCTTCCGAACTGAAGGACGAGTTCGACCTGAACTACGCCTGGGAAGGCGACGTTATGAACTTCAGGCGCCCGGGGGTCACCGGCGAACTGTCGCTCGACAACCAGGAGGTCGCGCTGAACATTCGTCTCGGATTGCTGCTCTTCGCCCTCAAACCGAGCATCGAGCGCGAAGTCCTCAAGTTCTTCGACGAGAACTTTCCGGCCTGAGAGGGCCGGCGCGAGAAACCGGCACGCGCGGGTTTCAATGCGCTTTCAGACGTTCGATCAGCGCCACGTACCGGGTCATCGCTGCAGCCGGCGCAGTGCCTTTGATCGCGGCCCAGGCGTCATACTTGGCGCGCCCGACCAGATCCGTAACCCCCGGACGCCGGCCCTCGACGTCGCCGTCGCTGGCCTGCTTGTAGAGTGCGTAGAGCTGCAGCAACGTGGCATTGTCCGGACGCTCGGCCAGATCCTTGGAACTGGCCACGGCGGCCTCGAACTGGGATTGCAGGTCACTCACGCTGATTCCTCCGGTTGATGATCTGATGAAATGGCTTGCTATTATATGGGTTTGCCACTTTGTACGGGCTTGCCATTTGCCTGGGGAGCATAGGCGATGACTTCGCGCCAAAGAGTTTCCCACGTCGACACCGCCTGGCTGCGCATGGACCGGCCCGAGAACCTGATGCAGATCGTCGGCGTGATGATCTTCGCCGGCCGGATTGACGCCGAGCGTTTCAAACGTACGGTCGCCCGACGCCTGCTGCGCTACCGCCGCTTCCAGCAGATCGCGGTGCACGACACCGACGGTGCGTGGTGGGTCGATGACCCGGACTTCGACATCGACATCCACGTCCGCCACTCGTTGCTGCCCGCCCCCTGCGGCCAGCACCAGCTGCAAAAGTTCGTTGCCGAGGCGGCCAGTGCGCCGCTCAACCCGGCGCGGCCGCGCTGGGAGTTCAATCTCGTGGAACTGGCCGACGGAAACTCGGCGCTGGTCGTTCGCATCCATCACGCGATTGCCGACGGCATCGCCCTCATCGGCGTTATGAACTCGCTGACCGACGAGCGCATCGATGCCCCGGAGGACGGCGACCCGCGGCCGACCAGGCACGCCGGCGCTGCAGAACTCACCGAGCAAGACAACGCTTTCTGGCGCTTGATTCTTGAACCGCTTACCGGCCTTGCGCAGACCGCGATCAGCGTCGGCGGCAATCTTTGGGGGCAATACCTCGGTCTGCGCAGCGCGCCGGGGACAATCGGTGACTACGCTCGCGTCGCTCGCGCGGTCGCCCAGGAGGTCGGCAAACTCGCGCTGCTGCCGGCCGACAGCACGACGCGCTTCAAGGGCAAGCCCTGCACCGTCAAGCGCGTGGCCTGGTCCACACCGATCTCGCTGGCCGAAATCAAGGCCTGCGGTCAGGCGCTCGGGTGCACGGTGAACGACACGCTGCTGTCCGCCGTCGCCGGCGCCCTGCGCGCTTACCTAGTGGCCAAAGGCGACCCTGTTGCAGCTGCCGAGATTCGCGTCATGGTCCCGGTCAATCTGCGCGCGCGCGGGGAGGTTGACGACCTCGGTAACCGCTTCGGACTGGTCGCCCTCGAATTGCCGATCGGCATCGAGAACCCGCTGGCCCGGCTGCATGCCACGCGTGCGCGGATGGAAACGGTGAAGGGGTCTTATCAGGCGATGCTGACCTTTGCGCTGCTCGGCGCGGCAGGCATGGCGCCGAGCTTCGTCGAGGAGCAACTGCTCAAGCTGCTGGCCGGCAAGACGACCGCGGTGATGACCAATGTTCCCGGCTCGCAACAGGCGCGCTACTTCGCCGGCAGCAAGATTGAGCAGCAGCTGGTCTGGGTTCCACAGACAGGCGACATCGGCCTGGGGGTGAGCATCCTCTCGTACAACGGTCGGGTCCAATTCGGGGTAATCACCGACAAGGGGATGGTTGACGATCCACAGAACATCGTCGAGCGCTTTGCCGGCGAGTTCGAGAAGCTCCTGTGGATGACGCTGCTGCTACCCGCTGATCTCCTGGTCGACCCGGCAGCCGTCGAAGGACACTTGGCCAGCCTCGCCAGCCGCTGATCGGCAGCGGCGAGTCCGGCGCCATTCCATGCCCCGTCGGGGGGCTTTCAATCGGCCAGTTCGGCCTTTGCCACCTCGACGTCAAGACGCTCCATGGCGTCCATCGGCACGCAGTCGGCGGCCTCCTGGTACAGGCGCTCGGCATCCTTCATCCTGGCCTTGCCGAACATCATCACCAGCGCATTCGCATATTCGACGCGACTGATCGCCGAACCGGGGTTAAGCTTGAGGGCCGCTTCAAGCAACTCGTTGCCGGTAGTCTTCTTGGCTCCATAGGTGAGCCCGCCAACCAGCACCCCGACCTTGTCGATGACCTCCGCGTGATAGGCCCCAAGAGCGACCAGTGCGTCGGCGTGCCCGGGCTGGATTTCCAGGGCCCGCGTCAGGCTATGTTTGATCTTGCCGCCCAGGCCCTGCGCCAACGCCTTGACCACCGAGATGCTCTGGCTATAGCGACCCAGCGCATAGGCATGGAGATACCAGGCATTGACGTCGTCGGGCATTTGTTCCTGCTGCTCTTCGCAACGCTGCGCAACTTCCACCAACAGGCTGCGCTTTCGCTCGTCATTGGTTTCCAGGTAGTTCGCGTAAATCGCAGCGGCCTTGTTGGCCGCGTTGTAAGCCGCCATGCCGCAAGCCAGACCGGCGTCAACGGCCTTGCCGAAATCCCCCGCGTGATAGCTGCGCCATGCCTCCTGCACCGCGGGATCTTCGGGAAACGGCTCACAGTCGCCGCGATGCAAGCGCGCCCAGTTTTGTTGCAACGCGGCGCCGGGATAGACGTACGCGGCGTCAGGATAGGGAAACCGCTTCCATGCCATGATCATTCTCCAGATGGGTGAAGCACTGCCGGCAAACGCAAAGCAGTCGCTACCGTCAAACGTACTCGCGTGACAGCTTTTCGAGCAGGCCTCTCGATTCATCGAGCAGAAAAGGTGAAACCATCGCCATGACCTGGTACACGCCGCGCCCGATGCGACCACTCTCGACTTTTCCACGCGGGTCGCAAGCGTACTCAAAAGACAGCCAGTAGCTGGCGATCACCGTCATGTTCGTGGCCAGGGCCCGCAATTCATCGGTCGTTGCCCGCATGGCGCCGGTCGACACCAGTCCCTCGCAGAGCTTCGTAGCGGTGTGCACCTTGTGCGCCATGATCTGCTTGAAGTGGATCTCGAGGACCCGATTGCGGGTCAGCAGATCGTTCAGGTCGCGGTAGAAAAAACGATACTTCCAGATCTGTTCGA
>DPSD01000560.1 GCA_003538495.1 Accumulibacter sp. | reverse complement strand
GTCGGGTGGGGGTGGCGCCCGCCCCGGGCGCCGGCGCCGGCCGACGGCGCCCGCAGCGCCGCCGGCGGGGGCGTGGCGCTGGACGCCCGCCCCTACCCTGCCGCCGCCGATTGGGCGGCCGTGGTCGGCCAGGTGATGCCGTCCGTTGTCATGGTGGCCGTCATCGAGCGCGCCAAGGGCGACGGCAGCCGTAACCGGGCATGGCTTGTCCCTGGCGTTCAAACCAACCTGGCAACCGAGCTGCTGACCCGTTACCGGGCCTGGCAACACGAATGGGCGAAGGCCGACCAGGAACGCGAATGGGTGACGCTGGGCGCGGGCTTTCTTGTCGGCGACGGCCGCACGGCGCTGACGGCCGCGCACGTCCTGGCCGGCATCGAGGGCGTGCGGGTGAAGCTGGCAAGCGGGGAATGGCGTAGCGCCCGCGTGGCGCGCATCGACCAGGTGCGCGACGTGGCCGCGCTGCTGATCGACGGCGAGCCGGGCCAGCCGGTGCGCGTGGCCCCCGCCCTGCCCCGCCAAGGCCAGGCCGTCGCCGCGATCGGCTCCCCGAAGGGCTTGGACTTCTCCATGAGCGCGGGCATCGTCAGCCGTCACGGCCAGGTCGGCGGCCTGATTGGCGCGGCGGGTATGTTGCAGATCGACGCGCCCATAGCGGGCGGCAACTCCGGCGGCGTTGTCGTCAATGGCCGGGGCGAGGCCGTGGGCCTTGTGAGCCACAGTGCCGGGCCATTCACCCAGGCCGTGCCCATCGGCCGTGCCCTGGCCGTGGCGGCCCAGCTGGAGCCAGTCGTTCCGTAGTGCAGGAACAGAAGGCCGGGCATCAGCCCAGGTCGATACCGAGAGCCGCCGGCGCTCGATGAACCTAGACCTTTACCTTTGGAGCAATCACCATGAAACACCGCAACGCTTTTGTGCTGGCCGCTGTCGTCCTTCTTTCCCCGCTGGTTGTCCATGCCGCTGGCCAGGACGCCGACGCTGCCCGCTTCACGATCATGGCCCCCGTGCAGGCCGCTTATGACGCTTACCAGGCCACGGCGAGCCGGGCGCAGAACCACATGGACGCCATTGAGGCCGAGCTACGCGACGGCGTGACGGCCGACCGCCGCCAGGCGCTGGTGGTTTCGCTGGCCGCTCTGCGCGCCCGCGAGGCTGCGGCCTTGGGGAGACTGCAAGCCGAATCCGCCCTGGCACAGCTCAAGATGGCGGACTTCAACGCGACCAGGTAGCAGCGGCCGGAAGAGTACGGGCGGCCATCGAGCCGCCCTTGTTACATCATTGGAGGCTTTGTTTTTGAGGGAATGAACAATGAAAAATGACCAGGTACAGCCATTGAACTACTGCGCGCACGCTATCGAAGATATGCGCGAGCTGGAGACCATCTTGCGCGGTGCGGCTCCCGAGTCGGCCCGCGTTTTTCGGCGCTTGATCGACATGCTGAAACACAGCGTCAAATTCATCTTGCCGAACTGCTGCGACCTCATCGACCCGAGCGAACTACGACAGGCGCATCTAGACCTTACCCGCCTCCCTTTCCCTTGCGTGGCCTTTGAGGCTCCTTGGGAAAAAGAGGACGGTATTGAGCAGCTAGGCGAGTTCCAGCAGACGCCGGCGACCAAGCGCATTGCCCTGTGTTGGGAAGCCAGCCCAGAATATGAGCTGCTGCCAGGGCTAAACAGCATTCTCGACGCCTTCCCGGAAGGTGGCGTTTTCGTTCTCCCGATCTATTGGGGGCCTGAGCATCGGCGATGGACGGTGGCTCTCGGTGGTTCGTTCGTGCCCTATGAAAACACCATGCAGGATATGAAACTGGAGGAATCCTTGCCGGCCAGCCGCATTGCTCATGCGGCGACCATCGAGGCGGGATTAACCAAATCGAAGGCCAAGCATTTCAGAGCTGAACCCTTCTACCTGCTGCCCGAGTTCTACGAGAAAACCTTGGCCGCGTATGGCGGCAACAGAGAGAAGGCTTACGCACAAATCATCCTTGATTCACGCGACGAGGTGCAGACGGTCGTGCAAGCATGCAGCGTCATTAACTGCGCCAACGTGACAACGGCCGAAGTCAGCGCGCCGGCCGCGCTCAACAAGAAGCGCCAGGAGAAGGGCAAGCAGCCGTTTTTCTCCTACAAGGTTTTGCAGCTCTCGGACGAGCGCCGGGAGGCTGGAAAGGGCGGCGCTGGTGGCAATCATGCCAGCCCTCGCATGCATCTGCGGCGCGGCCACTTGCGACGGCTGGAAAGCAAAGTGGTTTGGGTGCGGCCGGCAATGGTCAATGCAGGAACGAGCACCGGCGCAGTGTTGAAGGATTACGCGGTACAGCCGAAGGGGTGAGGGGGTCGAATTTTTTAGCCGCTAATGTTGCCGCCCCTCAAGTGTCAATATCAGGCCCGTCATGTGCGGGCTCTGCCCGGGCTGGCAAGGACTCATTTGGTTGTTCTTTGACACTTGAGGGGCGGTGTCATTCCAGGCCGTGCATGGCCCTGGCCCGCGCCGCGACATCGCGGGCGTGCTCAATATAGGCCGGGTCGGCTGTGGCCTCGGCTTCCGCCAAGAACGCGGCCACGGCCTCGGTGCTGGTCAAGCATTCGGCAGGGTCATATGGCGTCAGCACCTCACGGCCCACATCCGGCATGTTGGCCCATTCCCGATCTTCGGCGGTCGGTTCGGCCGAAGGATCGCATTGGGCCAGCAACTC
>DPSD01000315.1 GCA_003538495.1 Accumulibacter sp. | reverse complement strand
GGTGCGCTGTCTTCCGGCGCAGATCAATCAGGTGTTCGTAAACCTGCTGGTCAACGCCGGGCAGGCGATCGCGACCGCCGGGACGATCACCCTGCGCACCGGCCAGCAAGGGCGCTACGCCTGGGTCGAAGTCGAGGACAGCGGCCGAGGCGAACCACAGGCAGTCCAGGATCGGATCTTCGAGCCCTGCTTCACCACCAGAGCGGTCGGCCAGGTAAGCGGCCTGGGGCTGGCGATCGCGTCGGAAATCGTCCAGCGCCACCACGGCACGCTCAGCGTCGATAGCCAGCCGGGGCGTGGCTCGCGCTTCCGTGTGCTGCTGCCGATCGCCGGCCCAGCCGGGGAGACGCGGCCTTGAGCCCGGAGACGCCGCAGGAATCGATCTACGATGCCCTCGGCATGGTGGTGATCCGCGTCGATGCCGATCTCAAGGTGTGGTATGTCAACTCCTTTGGCCTGCGCCTGCTCGGCTACGCCCGGCTCGGACAGGTTTTCAGGCGGCCGTTGATCGAACTGTTCGGCGCGGACCCGACGAACTCGCCCGAGTTCCTCGCCGAGCTCCGCGATTGCGGCGCGCACCGCGGCGTTCGCCACGTCGAGGCGCCGCTGACCACCCACGATGGCCGGCAGCTCTGGATTTCCTGGTCGATCGAATACCGCGCTACGGCCGACGCTATCCTCGCGCCGATCTTTCTGGTCGGCGCCGACGTCACGCGGGTGCACCAGAGCATGGCGTCGGCGCTGCTGTTCCAGAACATCGCCCAAGACAACCCGCTGTCGATTGTCATCACCGACGCCGACCTGACGATCCTCTTCGCCAACCCGGCGGCACTGGCGATGACCGGTTACGCCGCCGACGAGGTGATCGGGCGCCGCCCGCAGATGTTTCGCTCCGGGCTGACTCCCGACGAGACCTACCAGGCGATGTGGGTGGCGCTCGGTGCCGGTTTGACCTGGCGTGGCGAGTTCGTCAACCGGCACAAGGACGGCACGATCTACACCGAGAGAAAGACCATTTCGCCGATCGTCGACCAGGCGGGACGCTGCAGCTTCTACTTCGCCATCGGTGAAGACTCGTCGAAGCAGCACGAAGCCGAAATGCGACTGCTGGAGCTGAGCAGCACCGACGCGCTGACTGGGCTGCGCAATCGTGCCGGTTTCCTGGTCGAACTGGCGCAGCGCGCCAGCGCCGCCAGGACCGGAATTGCCGTCGTCCATCTCGACGTCGATGACTTTTCGAGCGTCAATCGCCTGCTCGCGCACGACGATGCCGACCGCGTTCTGGTCGAGATCGGACGGCGGCTCGACGCCACCGTCCGCGAGGCCGACGTCGTCGCGCGCCTCGGCAGCGACGAGTTCGGTCTGTTGCTGCCGGCCCCGGAAGTGCCTCTGGCGGCGCATTGCGAAGAAGTCTCCAGCCGCTTGCTGGCGGCCATTCGACCACCGTTCGTGGTCGGCGAGCGGACCATCGAACTCACCATGTCGATCGGCATCGCCTGCTTTCCGGCTGACGGCAGCGATGCCGGCGAACTCCTGGCGAGCGCCGCCAGCGCCACGCAACTGGCCAAACGCGACGGCGGCGACAGCGCGGTCACCTTCGACCGGGCGGCGGGTGGCGAAGACGCCGATCGTCGCGAACTGCTCGGCGAATTGCGCCACGTCGTCGACTGGCAGCAACTGGTCCTGCACTATCAGCCGCAACTCAGCCTGCAGACCGGCGCGCTGATCGGGCTGGAGGCGCTGCTGCGCTGGCAGCATCCGGAGCGGGGTCTGGTGCCGCCGGGCCGATTCATTCCCTGGGCCGAGGAGAGCGGGCTGATCATCTCGATCAGCGAGTGGGTGCTCGCCGAGGCGTGCCGGCAGATGCGCGCGTGGCTGGACGCCGGCCTGCCGCCGATCAAGGTCGGGGTCAATCTGTCAGCGCGTCATTTTCGCTTTCCGAAGCTTTACTCGACGGTTGGCGATGCGCTCGCCCAGCACCGCATCGACCCGCGAACGCTGGAACTGGAGATCACCGAGGGGGCGATGATGCACGACGTGGCGATTGCCGCACGGACCAGCGACCGGCTCAAGGAAATCGGCGTGCGGCTGTCGCTCGACGATTTCGGCACCGGCTATTCGTCGCTCGCCTACCTCTCGCGCTTCCCGATCGACGTCGTCAAGATCGACCAGTCCTTCGTTCGCGACATTACCAGCAATCCGACCAACGCGGCGATCGCGCAGGCGACCATCGCCATGTCGCACAAGCTTGGCAAGGTGGTGCTCGCCGAGGGGGTCGAGACCGAGGAGCAGATGCATTACCTGCGCCGCAGCGACTGCGACGAAATGCAGGGCTACCTGTTCTCGCGGCCACTGCCAGCCGACGAAATCGCTGTCTTGCGCCGTTCGGGCAGGCGGCTCGATTTCGGGACCGGCAAGGGCGACACCCCGCCGACGGTGCTGCTGGTCGACGACGAGCCCAGTATCCTGTCGGCGCTGAGGCGCGTGCTGCGCCGCGAAGGCTATCGCGTGCTGGTCGCCGAGAGCGCCGCCGCGGCACTCGGCGTCTTGGCCCGCGAAACGGTCGAAGTGATCGTTTCCGACCAGCGCATGCCGGAGATGACCGGCACCGAGCTGCTGTCCCGGGTCAAGACGCTCCACCCGCGGACGGTGCGCCTGGTACTCTCGGGCTACTCGGAGATCACCGCGGTAACCGACGCGATCAACCGCGGATCGATCCACAAGTACCTCAGCAAGCCCTGGGACGACGAACACCTGAAGAGCGAGATCAGGGACGCTTTCCGCTACTGGAAGGAACGCTTCGGCAGCGACGGCGGCTGAGCGGTGGCCGGAGTCCTCGCGCCGCCACGATGCTCAACACGGCGGTGACTGACGGTACGGTGAGCACAGAGCATGGGGCGGCAAGCGCTTGCGGCGCTGCTTGCTGTACGCCAGGCGGTATTTGCCGACCTGGCGCACGGTCCGGATGATTCCGGCTAACCACGAGGAGAAGGAGTTGGCGTTCGTTGCCCTGAGCCGCTTCACTGTTGCCAACGGCATGGAAGAGGAGGTCCGTGCGGCTTTTGTGGCGCGGCCGCACCTGGTCGACGCGGTGGCCGGCTTTGTGCGCATGGAAGTGCTGCGCCCGCAGGGCCACCCCGAGGAGTTCTGGCTGATGACCTGGTGGCTCGACGAGAGATCCTTCGACGCCTGGCATCGCAGCCATGTTTACCACGATTCGCACCGCGGCATGCCCAAGGGATTGAAGCTGGTGCCGGGCCGCACCGAGATCAGCCGTCTTGAGCTGGTCGCCGAATGAGCATGCGGCAGCTTTATCCAAGCAGGAGAGCGCAATGAACAGCAGAGCGTGTTACCAGACCGATGGTGAAACGATCGAACGCTTCGTTGCCCTGCGCGACGCGGCCATTGCCCATGCGACGGCCGCGAGCGTGAGTGCCTGGCCCGAGTTGTTTGCCCGACGCGGGCCGCGCGCCCGCGAAGCCTGTGCCGAGGACATCGCTTTCCACCTTGATTTTCTGCGCCCGACGCTCGAGACCGGCGATCTTTCGGCGTTCACCGCTTACCTCGGCTGGTTGGCGCAGGTCCTGTCCGCGCGCGGCATACCGGACGCTTCGCTGACACGCTCGCTCGACGATCTGGCGCTGTTCTTCAGCGGGCAGCTCGGTTCTGCGGCGGCGCCGATGGTTGCGGCGCTGGTCGCGGGGAGAACGGCGCTGGCTGCCGGCCTTGCCGCGCCCGCCTACGATCGCCCGTGCCCCGATCCATGGGAGGAAGCCGCGCTCTTCGCGGACGCCATGCTCGCAGGCCGCCGGCGCGAGGCGTCGGCCTTGTTCAACCAGGCGCTCGACCGCGAGGGTTCGCTACCGGGCGCCGAGATCCACGTCATCCAGCCGGCGCTCTACGAAGTGGGCCGCCGCTGGCAGCAGAACAACGTATCAGTGGCCCAGGAGCACCTCGCGACGGCGATCGCGCAAACGATGATGGCGCAAGGTTTCGGGCGTGTGGAACCGGCGCCGGACAATGGCCGCAAGGCGCTCTTCGCCTGCCCGGCCGGGAACCACCACTGCGTCGGACTGCGAATGGTCGCCGATGCCTTCGAGGTCTCGGGCTGGACGGTGCATTACCTGGGCGCGAACACGCCGCTGCCGGCCTTGACCGACCAGATCAGGCAGCTGCAACCCGATCTGGTCGGGCTGTCGGCGTCGCTACCGCAGCAGTTGCGTGCTCTGCGCGAAGCGGTAGGCGTGCTGCGGGCGAGCTTTGTCGACGACTGCCCGCGGATCGTCGTCGGCGGGCTGGTGTTCAACCAGTTCCCGCTCCTCGCGCGGAATATCGGCGCCGACCTGCTCGGTGCCGACGCCTTGAGCGCGTCCGCTGCGGCTGGTTCGCCGCTGGCCGGCTAGGCTTCGCCGGTGCCGCTACCCGAAATGCCGGAAGTATTCGATTCGCTGGAGGCGGTGGTCATCGCGCGCTTTGGCGCTGGTGGCGCACTGCTGTACGGCAACGCCGGCTTGCTGCGGGTCTGCGCCGATCAAGGCCGCGCGGCCTGGGACCTGTTCTCCCAGCCGCGCCTCGACGCGCTCGCGCTGGTCCCGCCCGATGCCCGGTGGGTAGTCCATCGCGGGCGCCTGACGCTGGGTGACATGCATGGCGGAGAGATGCGCACGCTCACCGGGACGGTGTTCGCCAGTGACGGCGGGATGCTGGTGGTCGCCGGCTACGATATCGACGAGTTCGAACGCAGCTCGGTGCTGATGCTGGAACTGAACAGCGCGCTCGACGCGGCGCACCGCGACCTGATCCGTGCCAACCGCGAACTGGCCAGACGGGAAGCGGCGATCCGCGAGCTTTCGCTCACCGACGCTCTGACCGGTGTCGGCAATCGTCGCCATCTCGACGAGAATCTGGCCGCCGAATGCGAAAGAGCGCGGCGCTACCAGCAACCCCTGGCGCTGATCATCCTCGACATTGACCATTTCAAGCGGGTCAATGACGGTTGGGGGCACGAAGCCGGCGACCCCGGCAATCATCCCGCT
>DPSD01000118.1 GCA_003538495.1 Accumulibacter sp. | reverse complement strand
GCAGACTATAGATTCAAAAAGCACGCTCGGTCAAGGCGTAAGGGCCGCTTCTGCACCTTGTTTGTGATGCGGCCGCTGTTTTCCGCTGCAATCGTCGATCGCCTGCCCTGCGGGCAGGCTATAATCCATTTTTTCGCTGACCTCGAACGGCGGAAGAGATCGTGCAAGGTGCCGCCACGCGGATTCGCCGCAGCGGTTAAACGGGAAACAGGTGGATTTCGCGCAACGCTCGATGCGCAACAGAATGCCTGTGCTGCCCCCGCAACGGTAAGCGAGTGTGGGCCTGTCGAAATGCCACTGGGCAAAAGCCTGGGAAGGCGGCAGGTCAAGACTCGCGAGCCCGGATACCGGCCTTCGCACACCACAGGACGGAAGTGTCGCGGGGAAGCGGACACGCAACGCTCGGCTCTCATGCCTGCCTTTCCCTCGTGCCCTTCCGCATTATTGGTCCGCCGACTTGCGGGGACGCTGGTCGGCAAGAGGGGGAATTTCATCATGCATCCCAATACACGGCGGGCAGCCGGTGCCGCCACTTTCACCGCAACTGTTGCCGCACTGGTCTCGACGGCCTTGCATGCCGCAGACACGCAACTCGACCCGATTGTCGTCACGGCGACTCGACAAGCTACCCGAACCAATGAACTGACGAGTGATGTGTCGGTCATCACCCGCGATGAAATCGATCAGGCCGGGGAGACGACACTGGCGCAACTCCTGGCACGGCAACCGGGAATTCAGTACGTCGCCAACGGCGGTGCGGGGTCCAATAGCGGCGTGTTCATCCGTGGCGCCAATACCAATCAATCGATCGTTTTGATCGACGGCCAGCGCATCGGCTCGGCGACGAGCGGCAGCGCGGCATTGTCGCGGATTCCGCTGGACCAGATCGAGCGCATCGAGATCCTGCGCGGCCCGGCGTCTTCGCTCTACGGGGCCGACGCCATCGGCGGCGTGATCCAGATCTTCACCCGCAGGGGCGAGGGGCCGGTGCGGGTGAACGCCAGCACCGGTTATGGCTCCTACCACACGACCGACACCAGCGTCGGCATTGCCGGTGGCACGGAACTGCTCTCCTACAGCGTCCAGGCAGCTTATACGAATACCGACGGCTTCAATGCCATCAACAACAAGAAGAGCCTGTTCTACAATCGCGACCGGGATGGCTATTACAACAGGAACCTGAGCGCCAGTTTTGCCGTTCGCCCGGCCAAAGGGCAGGAACTCGGGGTCAACCTGCTGCTCAGCAAAGGCACCAACCAGTACGACGGCAATGACTTCGGCACGCTGGGCGCCGCTCAGCCCTTCAGCAATGACCAGAACGTCGGAAATTATTCCATCTACTCGCGCAATCGCCTGCATCAGGCATGGACCAGTACCTTGCGTCTCGGTCGCAGTACCGACGACAGCAAGGACTATATCGGGAACTTCCGGGACAGCATCTTCAATACCACCATGGACCTCGTGTCCTGGCAGCACGACATCAAGCTGCCGGTCGGCGAAGCCCTGTTGGCCTACGAGTACAACAGGCAGAAGGTTTCCAGCACGACCGACTACACCGTCACCGAGCGCACGATCAATTCATGGCTTGCCGGCTGGAACGGAAATCTCGACCAGCACCGGCTGCAGTTCAATCTGCGGCATGACGACAACTCGCAGTTTGGCGGCAAGAGCACAGGTTCCGCAGCCTATGGCTATCAATTCACGCCGCAATGGCGTGCCCATATCTCCTATGGCACGGCGTTTCGTGCTCCGACCTTCAACGAGCTGTATTTTCCTGCCCTCTTCGGTTTCGCCGGTGGTAATCCCGATCTGAAGCCGGAGACGGCGAAGAATACCGAAGCCGGTGTCAACTGGGAGCAGGGCAGTCATCGCGCTTCGGCGGTCGTTTACCACAATCAGGTGACTGATCTGATCGAATTCCGGCCACCGACATTCACCCCGGTCAATGTCAGCAAGGCGTTGCTGCGCGGTGCCACGCTTACCTACGACGGGCGTTTCTCGGAGTGGGGCGCCGGGGTCGCGCTGGACTTCCTGGATCCGCGGAATGAGGGAAACGGCCCAAACAAAGGCAATCGGCTGGCTCGCCGTGCCGAGCAGCAGATGAGCAGCTACCTCAGCCGAAGCCTTGGGAACTGGGATCTGCGCGGCGAGTGGCAATTGCTTGGCAATCGCTACGAGGATCCGGCCAACCGCGTTCGCCTCGGGGGATACGGTCTGGTGAACCTCTACGCCGATTACCGCCTGCAGCGAGACTGGGTGTTGTTTGCACGCGCCAACAACATTTTCGACAAGGATTACGAGACGGCCGACAACTACGCCACTGCCGGGGCGAACGTCTTTGTCGGCGTTCGCTACGCGCCGAAGTAGGGCGCTGCATGCCCACCCGCCGCCGTGCTTTACTGATCCTCGCAGCGCTTGCCGGGCTGGCGCAGCTCAGCATCGTGCTGGCGTTGATGGTGGGCAGTATTGCGATCAACCCGACCGAGGTGTTGGCGACCCTGTTTGGCAAGGGCGACGGCATGGCCGGCGACGTCGTGCGCAGCCTGCGTCTGCCGAGGGCGTTGACGGGTTTCGCCTGTGGCGGCCTGCTGGCACTGGCGGGTGCCTTGCTGCAGGTCTTGCTGCGCAACCCGCTCGCCGACCCTTACGTGCTCGGCATTTCGGGCGGTGCCGGCATCGGCGCCTTGCTGGCGATCGTACTTGGCCTGGGCGTCGCGGGGATCAACGGCCTGGCCTTCGCGGGCGCGCTCGCTGCGATGCTGTTGGTGTTCGGCCTGGCGCATGGAGAAGGGGGCTGGACGCAGTCGCGCCTGCTGCTGACCGGCGTGATCGTTGCTGCCGGTTGCGGTGCCGTCGTAACCTTGCTGCTGGCGCTTGCTCCCGACGACCGGCTGCGCGGCATGCTCTTCTGGCTGATGGGTGATCTGTCGCAGAGCGGGGACCCGCAACTGGTGCTGATCCTGCTCGTGATCGTGCTGCTGATTGCGTTGCCGTTTGCCCGTGAGCTCAATCTGCTGGCGCGTGGTGCCGACATTGCCCAGGCGCTGGGGGTCGCGGTTCGCCCATTACGCCGTGGTGTTTACCTTGTCGCGTCGCTGGCCACGGCTGCCGCGGTGACGCATGCTGGCGCGATCGGCTTCATTGGCCTGATCGTGCCGCATCTCGTTCGCCTCGCCGCTGGTAATGATCAGCGTTTGCTGCTGCCCGCCTCGGTACTCGCCGGGGGCAGCCTGCTGGTGATTGCCGACACCCTGGCCCGTACCCTGCTGGCGCCGCAACAACTGCCGGTGGGCGTGCTCACCGCGCTGATCGGCGTGCCGGTTTTTCTGTTCCTGCTGACGCGTGGCGCAGCTGGGCGGGGATGATATGGATCAGACGGATCTGACTGCGCCTCTGCTGACGACCCGGATGCTCGATGTCGGCATCGCTGGCCGGGTTTTTTGCCGCGCGCTGGAATTGAGTCTGCCGCCGGGCGAGTCGCTGGCCATTCTCGGTCGCAACGGCGCCGGCAAGTCGACCCTGCTCTCGGTGCTGGCCGGTTTGCGCGCGCCGGATGCGGGCGAGGTCTGCCTCGCCGGGAGCAGCTACGCCCAACTCGGCGCGCGGCGTAGCGCCCGCATTCGGGGCTGGTTGCCGCAGAGCCGCAGTGAGGCTTTTTCCTCGACGGTCCTGGAAACGGCGCTGATCGGACGCCATCCCCATCTCGATCGCTGGGACTGGGAGTCCGAGGCGGATGCCAGCAAAGCACGCCAGGCGCTGGCTGCCGTCGGTCTTGCCGAACTGGCGCAGCGCGACGTGCAGACGCTTTCCGGCGGCGAGCGGCAGAGGCTGGCCATCGCCACCCTGCTGACGCAGGCGCCGCAGCTCTACCTGCTCGACGAACCGCTTGCGCACCTGGATCTGAATCACCAGA
>DPSD01000002.1:3337-3468 GCA_003538495.1 Accumulibacter sp. | reverse complement strand
GCGGCTCTGGGTTAGAATGCGCGAACTTCCGTCGCGCCGCGGGCGCCACGACCCGCAGCGCATTCTACACCGACCTGGCGCACTGCCGCATGGACATCATCTTCATAGACGGGCTTCGCGCTTCGACGCTG
>DPSD01000002.1:0-3038 GCA_003538495.1 Accumulibacter sp. | reverse complement strand
GCATCTACCCGCGCGAAAAGGCCATGCCCCAGACGATTGAAATCTCGCTGCAGATTGGCACGTCGACCGCCAGCGCCGGTGCCAGCGACGACATAGGCGACACCATCGATTACGCGATGGTCGCCGAACGTCTGCGCAGCGAGCTCGCCGCGCGGCACTTCAATCTCCTCGAGCGGCTCGCCGAATTCGTGGCGACGCTATTGCTCGAAGATTTCGGTGCCGCCTGGGTGCGCGTTTCGATCGCCAAGCTGGGCATGATGCGCGGCGTCGAGCGCGTCGGCGTGGTCATCGAACGCGGTGCCGCCGCCTGATTCGTTGGCAGCCGGCCCGTACCGCCCGGTGGCTATGCGCCGGTTCGCGACTGGCCCTCAGAAGCGCAGGTTCAGCCCGGCATAGATCGAGCGCCCCGTGCCCGGAACGGCGGTGCCATAGACCATCGGCCGCTGCCCGAGATAGGCGCCGCCCAGCGGTGATTCGTAGAAGCGGTCGAAGACGTTCTCGACCCCCAGATCGATGCGCAGCTGCTTCCATTCGTAGCTGCTGCGCAGGTTGAGCAAGCCGTAGCCGCTGGTTGCCAGTTCGTTGCGAACTTGCGAAACCTCGCTCTTGGCACCGACCAGCACCCCTTCGACCGTATTGGTCCAGTTCCCCAATCGCTGAATGAGCGCCAGCTTGGCGTTCAGGGGCATGATGTGGTAAAGATTGTCGTGGGTCTCGGTGTTCGTGCCGCGGACGTAGCTCGCCACCGCGGTCATCCTGACGCTGCCGAGAGCGCCATCCTGAAGAAGAGGGAAGTGCCCGGAAACGTCGGCACCGTACAGGCGAGCGGACTGATTGACGAACTGCAGATAAACGAAGCCGTCACTGCGCGTCAGGTTGCTTCCCTGGCACGGCGACATACCGGTTCCACCCGAGCAACGCAGGGCATCGACATAATCCTCGACGTGCGTGTAGTACGGGCTGACCGTGACCCGCCACCGCTCACCCGTGGCATCGTGCCAACTGGCGCTTGCGCTGACGGTGTGGGCGACTTCCGGCTTGAGCTCGAGGTTGCCGACGTAGCCGTTGCCGTCGCCAAACCAGTTCACCATGCTCATCGCCATCGGGTTGTTGGTCGACCAGGCGTAGCGTTCGTACAGGTTGGGGGAACGCGTCTTGCGCGCCAGGCCGGCCTCGAAGGTCTGTTCGGCACTCGGGGTGAAGCGCAGCAAGGCCGCCAGATCGACGTTGTGATCGGTCTTCTGGTGATCCTGGTAGTTGAAGGCGCCAGGGATTGACGACGGATTCGCTGGATTGCCGTAGTACGGGGTGTTGTAGCCCTGCACATTGCCGGTATCCATGGCCACCGTGCTGCTGCGCAGGCCGAGTTGCGACAGCCATTGCTCGCTCCAGCGCGCTTCCCACTCGCCATAGACGTCGAACCGATTGCGCTGTCCGTCGTTGATGTTCCAGAAGGTCGAACCCTTCATCCCGGCCATCGGCATCGCCACCACCGGCGAGATCGGCTCCCACCAGTCGTCCAGGTGATACTTCAGCACCTCGCTCCCGACCCTGAACAGATCACGTTCCGAGGAAACGATCTCCGCCTTGAGCGTCGCACCGGTCGTCGTCCCCTTGGTTTCCATCGGCATCCCCGCCGGATTCCTCATCGTCCCGATGGTCTGCAGTTTGTCTTCGAGGAAGTTCATCTTGTGCCGCGTCTGGTCGTGATAGGCCCGTGCTTCCAGCGAGCCCCAGGGATACTGGCCCAGATAGCGCAGATTGACCTGCTGGCTGTCGTTGAGTGTCATGTCCATGCGCTGATTCGGGAAGCCTTGGTAGGGAATGTGCTGGTAGCCGAACTTGAGCTCGAGCAGATGCTCGGCGTGACGCAGGGCGAAGCTCAGCGACTGATTCTCCGACTTGTACGACGACGAGCCGACCTCGTCGCCTGCGAGCCAGACCGTCGTGCCGTCCGACGGTCCGGCTGCTTTGAAGTGGTCGCCTGCCGAGTAGTTGCCGGCCTGTGCCGTGGAGCCCGAGTAATTGGCGCTGAACATCTCGTTAGCGACCGTCGCCGACAGGTTGGCTCCCCTCGCACTACCGTTGCTGCGATAGAAGGCGCCGGCCTGGCCTTGCCGGTGCGTCCCTTCTCCCGTCTTGGCGAAAGCTGGCGGCGGCGCGCCGACCAGAATCGTTCCAGCGATACTGTCGCCTCCAGCGCTGACCGGCGTCACGCCGGCAAACAGGCTGACGCTGCCGACGTGGGTCGGGTCGATGTACGACAGCGGCGGATTCATGTGGTTGGCGCACGAGGAGACCAGGTCCATGCCGTCGACCTGGATCCGGATGCGGTCGTCGGCCAGGCCGCGAATCACCGGCAGGCTGGAGACACCGCCGGCACCGTAGAGGCTGACTCCGGGCAGTCCATCGAGCAGTCTGGCGCTATCGCTGGTCGCCGCACGGTAGGGCGCCAGACTGGCCGCGCCCAGTCGCCTGCTGTCCAAGGGCTCGCTGGCGTCGATTCGCGACGCACTGACGACGACTTCCTGCATCGTCGCGGTCGCTGCGTCTTCCTGCGCGACGGCCGCTCGCCAAACCGCAGGCACGGCCAAGACCACTGCCGCGACGATCCGTTTCTCGGCCAACTTCATGCTTCAAAGCTCCCTGGGTGCTTTCTTGTAGGCGGCATTCTAGGGAGTGATGTTGCGGTGCGGAATGTGGCAAATCGCCGCACAAGGTTCTAGCAGCCTGTCGGACTTTTCCTGTGCCCTGATCTGTATCTAATATGCGCATACGCCTTCGAGCAATCGAGCCGTGGCATGCCAACTTCATCGTCGCTGACTGCAAGACCGAATATCTGCTACCGCCGTCGGTGGATGACTGGCTGAACGGGGATCACCTGGCTCGTTTCATTGTTGAGGATCGACCAGCTTGATCTTTCCAGGCTGACGCGGCAATACGCAGGGTAAAGTGGTCCCCATAGTCAAGACAAACTGAAGTTTAGACACACGCGGGTCTCGCCGGTCGCGATTTCCCCGGGTGGCGAGGGTTGACCA
>DPSD01000134.1:1826-5809 GCA_003538495.1 Accumulibacter sp. | reverse complement strand
GTACTGGGCTTCATGCATGAGAACGGCAAAGGTGTGCCCAAGGATCCCGCCCAGGGTGTTCGCTGGTATCGGCTGTCTGCAGAGTCAGGGACCAGCTTCGGGATGCGATACCTGGCATTTGCGCTGGTGAATGGCGCGGGCGTCCCGGCCAATGCAGTGGAAGGACGCGCCTGGGCGACTCGCGCGGCAGCCCTGGGAGACGAGGAGGCAATGCGCCTTATGGGCATCCTGTCGGAGCGAGGCCTTGGAAGCGCGGCGGACGAACCGGCAGCCGTCGAGTGGTACCGGAAGGCTGCGGAGGCTGGTAGTACAGAGGCGGCCTTAGAACTGGCGGCCCGGTATGAAGGAGGACGCGGCGTGCCGGCCGACCGCGCGAAGGCCATGCCGCTGTATGAGCGAGCGGCGAGGGCTGGCAGCACACAAGCAGCAGCCCGCCTCGGTACGCTATATGGCTCGACGCTGCTCGGGAAACCCGACTACAGCAAGGCTGAGCCCTGGTTGCAGATGGCGGTGGCACAAGGCGATGTGGAGTCGATGTACCTCTTGTGGGCGCTGTATGCCAGCGCCGAATCTGGCAAGAAGGACCTCGCAAAGGCCATGCCGCTGCTGCGTCGGGCGGCTGAAGCCGGGCATGTGAAGGCGATGCGGTACCTGGGTGCTGCCTATCTTCACGGCGATGGCGTGGACCGCAACGACGCAGAGGCCGCAGTCTGGATCAACAAGGCGGCGCAGGCCGGTGATGCCGAATCAATCAATTTTGCCGGGGTACTAAAGGAAGAAGGAGATCTGTCTTCGACCGATCCGTCTGTGCGAGCTAAGGCCCACCGCAAACGCGCCGAGGGTGGCGCGGTCAGCTCAATGCGCTATCTGGCGTTTGCGCTTGTCAATGGCGAAGGGGTCATCAAGGACGAGAAGGAAGGTGCGGCATGGGCAAGCAAGGCTGCCTCTCAGGGAGACTCCGAGGCAATGCGACTGCTAGGCGTCTTGGCCAACATAGGCAATGGCTTGCCTAAAGATGCCGTGGTTGCAGCGCGATGGTTCAAACTATCCGCAGAGGCAGGCAACCGGGCAGGCATGGCGGCATATGCCACCAAACTGCGTGACGGCTCGGGAGTAGCCAAGAACACGGGTGAAGCGCTAATTTGGTCGCGCCGCGCCGCTGACGCTGGGCACGCACCCTCCATGCGACAGCTTGCCTATGTCTATCTCAACGGGGACGGCGCAAAGAAGGACGACGACGAGGGAGCGCGTTGGGCAGCCAAGGCCGCCGCTGCAGGAGATGCGTCTGGGATGCGGCTCATGGGAGCCTTGGCCACCTCGGGCCGCGGTGGTGTCCCGGTGAACGTGGAGACGGCCAGTGAGTGGTTCAGGAAGAGTGCCGAGGCTGGCAATGTCGGCGCCATGGGGATCATTGCCAGTCGCTACGACACTGGGACCGGTGTCGGTGCAAACTTGGCGGAAGCCAACCGTTGGTGGAAGACTGCCGCTGAGGCCGGTGACCCCGACAGCATGGTCCAGTACGCCAACCGTCTGGGGCGTGGTCACGGCATGGCTGCAAACCCAAGTGAAGCCTTGCGCTGGTGGAAGAAGGCAGCCGAAAGCGGCGATGCAGTGGGCATGCGCGGTCTGGCCTTCGCGCTTTTCAACGGTGCAGGCGCACCTGCCGATCTCAAGGGCGCGGCCGAGTGGGCCAAACGCAGCGCCGATGCCGGAGACGCTGAGGCGCCGCGTTTGCTGGGCACCTTAGCCATGGAGTCCGGCGACGGTATCGCTTTGGGAGGCTCGGCCCTCTACTGGTTCGAGAAGAGCATCTTGAAGGGCAGCGAATCCGCGATGACACTCGCGGTGGTCGCAGTCGAGAAGCGAAAGGGGTCAGCACGTGAAGGTGCCCAGGCAGTCAACGCAATGCGCGGCGCCTGCGATTCGGGCAATGTCAAGGCGTGCTCCTACGTAGGTATGTTGCTGGAACCACGAGACGGCCTGGTCGCCAGGGACGTATCGACGGCCGCTAGATACTTCGGCAGGGCATGCGACGGCAGCATTGGCCACAGCTGCTGGCGCTTGGCCGGCCTGCACCTATTCGGGGATGGCGTACCGGCAGATCACGCCCGCGCGGCCGACCTCTATCGAAGGGCGATTCGATACGGTGGACTGTCCGAGTCGCAACAGAACATTGCGCGCGCTGCTATCGCGTCGTTTGAGGTGTACGGCAAGATTGGCTCGCAGCCGGCAGGCCGCTAACGAAGCAACGCGGCACCGAACGACTCAGCATTGCGCCAACGTCACCGCACCCGCAGTCCGCGCGTAGGACCTTCAAGTCTCCTGAGCAGTCATGGGCGAAGCGCCGGGGCCGCGGGTCGATGGCTTGGAGTAGTGGCTCCTGAGCTTGGTGCCTCTGAAGGTTTCAGGTTGAGATACTTGCCTCTGTCGCCTTGAGTGCTGCTCGCCGATGTGCTGTCGGTTGCTGGATCCTCTTACGGGGAGCTGTCGGGTTGGCTGGTTGGCCGCTTCTGGGCGGCGAGATCAGGTCAGCGAATGTCCCTAGTGGGTCGGCCAGCGCCGGTCGGCCGCGCGAGCTCACCGCCGGAAAGGTGACCCCCAAGTTGCGCCACCGGAGAGCCGACATCCGCGGTCGGCAGTGGATGTTTAGGGTTGTCGGACACCTGCCCGCGTGCGCAGCGAGCCGTCGACCTGCACCGGTCTGAGGGCAGGTGTCGGACAAGCCTAAACATTTCCGGCCGACCAGTCCGGCGATCTTCCTGCCGTACACCGGTCGCTGGCCGCCAACCCGGCGCCGCGACGTCGCAAGCGACGGTGTCAGTTCGAGCCGAGTTCGTCCCCCAGGATCGCGATGATGTCTTGCCGCTCGCCCAGCAGCCGGACCACGTCCAACTGGTCTCCACGCTCAAAGTAGCACCACAACAGCGGAAACCTCCCCACCCGCCAGGTCCTGAGCCCCGGGATGCCCAGCAACTTCCCGAGCCTTGGCGAGCCGATGCCCGGTTCGATTTCGACCTGGTCGAGCGCCTCGTTGGTAGCCTTGGCCACCTTCACTGCAAGGCGGGAGCCGCCTTCCTTTCGGTAGTACCGAACCTCGCCTTGCTGGTCGCGCAGCGCCTGCGGACGCAGAACCGCCGGCTTCAATCGATCTCGCCGCGAGCGATCGCCAGCAGTTCCTTCTCGTCGGCCTTGGTGCGACGCCGGCCGGGCCCGGATGCCAAACCTTCTTCGATGAGATCGCGCAGCCGCTTCTTGGCCTGTTCCTCCTGGTCGCGCCGGACCAGGTCGCGGATGTACTCGCTGGTGTTGCCGTAGTTGCCGACAGCGACGCGGTTGTCGATGTACTCGCGCATCGACTCGGGCAACGCAAAGCTCATGGTTTGGCGGCTCATGCAGGCATCTTGGTCGGTTTGACAACGGTTGTCAACTCTCCGCCGGCCCGCACTCTTCCAGTGCAACAAGTGCTGCCGCGCGCCTCGTCACGACACCATCCGAGTTGCCTGGCCCGGCGCGCGCTGGATCAGCGCCGCAGCGAACTTCTCGACGCCGAATCTCATCGTGCCGCGGAAGTTGATGTGCGAGAAGCGCGCCGGCCCCATGCGGCGTAGCCAGTCGTCTTCGACTGCGATCTTGTCGCGCCTGAGCCGCTCGACCACCTCGTGCATCCGTGCAGTGTTCCAGGCCAGCACGATGTTCGTGAGCAGGGCATGAGAGCCGGAGATCGCCTTCATCTCGTCGCGACGCCGGCCGCGTTCTGGGGCGACCTTGCCGGAGTACACGGCACGTTGAAGCTGATGCACCGACTCGCCACGGTTCAGCAGGGTGTGGATTTCGCGCCGGAATTCCTCGATGGCGATGTAGTCGCACAGAAAGACCGTGCGCAGCAGCCGGCCCAGATGCTCGGCCGCCCAGTGCAGCGGATCGCCATGGGCAGCCGACCCGAAACGCTGCAAGGCCAGCGTCGCGGAAACACGGCCCGATCC
>DPSD01000134.1:854-1576 GCA_003538495.1 Accumulibacter sp. | reverse complement strand
CGGCCCGATCGGATCGACGCCGCCAGGCGCAGCAGCTCGTCCCAGCCGCGCTCGATGGCGGCCATGGAGACGCGCCTGACGGTCACCGCCTCCAGACCCTCGGGCACATTGAAGCCTCGTGGCAGGTAGAGCTTTCTCTCGGCCAGATCTCGCAGCCGTGGACACAGGTCGAAGCCCAGCAGCTTGGCGACAGCCATCGCGGGGTTCGTGTAGCCATGGGTGTCGACCGCGAGCAAGGAGATCCGGATCCGATCCACCGTGCTGTTGTGTTGCTCGATGCCTTCGATCGCGACGCCGGCCTGCCGCTCGTTCAGCACGATCGGTTGGTCGTAGACGATGCCCCAGCGGTCGCGCACATGGGTGTACAGGCCTGCGGCATAGGTGCGCCGGCGCGGGTCGACGCGGGCATTCCACAAGTGGCGGGACGCGTCCAGCGACATCATGTCGGCCGATGCTTTGTCGCCGTCGCCCCAGAGGGCCGCGATCGGGACCCTGCTCTGGAACTCGGCCACGCGTTCATTGGCACGACGCAGGCGTCCGCCGCCCTCCAACGCACGCATGGCCACCGTGACCTGCGCCGGCTCGAGCCCAGGGATCATCGAGGCGACGCCCTTGGCATCCGCATCCGTGCCGTGCGCCAGCAAGGCACCGTACAGCGCGACGAGCTCATCGGCGGAATGCGCGCGGTGGCCCAGCAGCGACTCGCTGTACCCGGTGGCGGC
>DPSD01000134.1:0-581 GCA_003538495.1 Accumulibacter sp. | reverse complement strand
TCTGTACCCGGTGGCGGCATCCACTTCCAGCAGCAGATCCGGGAACTGCACGCTGCCGATGAGCTTGTAGATGGTCTCGCGGGTGCGAACCGGCTCGGCTTGATCCGCCAGTGCCGTGATCGCCGGCAGGTGCAGCATGCCGTCGGTCCCGATCTCGATCTTGCCGCGTCGCTGCGCCTCGGCCACGGCGGAGATGCCGGCCACGAGGTTGGCCAGCAAGGGCTCCAGGAACTCGGTCGCCGATGTAGGCATCCCGAGCAGTTCGACTTGTTCGTCGCGCTGCACAGCCCATTGCGCCGGCGGGATGAGCATCTGGTCCCGCTCCCGAAAGCTCAAGGAGTGGTCCAGCCAAACGCTGCCACGACGCAGGCTTTTGCGCAGGGACATCATCGTGCAGGCCTCGTAGGCCCGGTACCCCGAGCGTGGGTCGAGGTCTCGCACCAGGCCATGCCAGGCGGCGCCCACGTCTGGCAGCGGGACGTCTTCCTTGATCTCGGTCGCTCCCTGGCGCTGCAGTTCTGCCCACGCTTTCCACTGCTCGAATCCGGGATCGCCACTCCGGCCACCGAAATCCAGATCCT
>DPSD01000710.1:4256-4415 GCA_003538495.1 Accumulibacter sp. | reverse complement strand
GCGTGGCCAGCCAGGCGCCGGTGACGTCGCCAGGGTCCGTCGCGGATGGCCGTGCTGCTGCCGTCGTTGGCGACCGCTGAACGGCGTACCAGCCGACGCCGAGGGCGAACACGGCGCCGGCTAGCGCCGGCACCAGCCAGCGGCGGCGCGCGCTGGCGG
>DPSD01000710.1:0-3949 GCA_003538495.1 Accumulibacter sp. | reverse complement strand
CAGCGGCGGCGCGCGCTGGCGGTCGGCGTGGCGGACTGGCCGCCATTTGTTGCCGCTGGTCCCGCCGCGACGATGCCGAGCGCGCGCAGGTCGTCCACCAGACGCGCGAGGTCGTGCTGCCAGTCGTAGGCGCGCAACGGCCGCCAGGTGAACTCGCCGATGCGGTTGAAAGGCTCGGGCAGGTCGGCGGCCGTTGGTGGCGCATCGAGGCCGTCGCAGAGCAGCGGGATGACGTGCGCGCCGCCGGTCAGCGCGTCGCTCAGTTCGCGGCGAACCGGGTCCGCCGGGTCGGCGATGCGCAGGCGCCCGTTGCCGTCGGTCGCGGTCAGCAGTTCCGGCGTCAGCAACAGCAGGAGCACCGGTCTGGCCCTGAGTGTCGCGGCGATCTCGGCGCGCCAACTGACGCCGGCGCGCAGGTCATCCTTGTCGAGAAAGACCTGTTCGTCACCGAACAGGGCGCCGAGATCGCGCGCCAGGGCGGTCGCCTTGTCCTTGCCGTCGGAGGTCCGGTAGCTGATGAACAGTTGGGCCATGACGCCAGTGCCGCCGGTGGCCGTTCAGCGACCGGTCAGGGATCGGCATCGGGTCAGGCGCGCAGCGCATGCTCGCTGTTTGCCTGGCGCGCCGCGCGGACTAGACATCGCCGGCCCTGGCCTCGCGTTTCTTCGCCCGGCGCCCCTTTTTCGTCGGCTTGCCCTTGCCGGCGCGCCCTCTCAGCCTGGTGGGAGCAAAGGTCGGGTCGGTGGACGCTGGCCCGGCGACGGTGAATCGCGCCACGGCAGCGTCCCGGGTGTTGCCGACCGGGGCGATGTAGGCGTTGCTCACCCAGCCCTCGACCTCGGGGTCGGCAACGACCTCGACCTGACTCCAGCGGTCACGAGCATCCAGGAGCAGTAGCTCGGTGCCACTCTTCAGTGCCGCGGCGGCACGTTCGAAACTCGCGTCCGGACCCTTGCGGATGTTCAGGGAACTGGCGGTGACGACGTAGCGGGGCGGCTCATCGTGCTCGCGACCGAGCACCCGGCTGCGTACCGCAGCCAGCGGGAAGGCCGGACCGGGGTCAACCTTGCGACCGGGGGCGATGTCCTCGTGACCGAGGACATCCTGCAGGCCGTAGTGATCAACCAGCAATTCGGCGAGTTCGATTGCCCGCTCGATCTGCACCTCGGTGTATGCATGCCACGGCGACACCGGTCCGCCGTTGCGATGCGCAGCGAGCGTCACCTCGTCGTCCGGATAGGCCTTGGCGAACCAGGCTTGGTACTGGCTGCCGACCCTTTTCAGCAGACCGGCGTTGTCCATTTCGATGCCGATCGAGTGCGAATTGAGGCCGACCAGCCCCGCCCACTGGCTGACTCCGGCGTGCCAGGTGACGACGTTGAAAGGCGCCAGCTGGACGATTCTCCCGTCGCGCCCGAGAACGACGTGCGCCGAGGCGTTGCCTTGTGGTTTCCGGGTGCACAGCGACTCCACCGAGCTTTCGAGCGAACGACCGGCTGTGTAGTGCAGGATCAGATAGCTCGGGGCCATGATGCCGCCGCGGTTTGGCGTGTCGCGATGGCCGACCTGGTCGCCGACCAGTTGGTGGTTCTCAATTTTCAGAGTCATGACTGTCCTCGCTGTGGTTGGGTAAGGTCGAGCACGGGGCACCGGTCAAGCCTCATCGGAAGCCTGCCAGCGAATTGCTGAACGAGCGAATCGTCGATTCGTTGCATCCTAGCACCATCCTTCGTCGCCGGCTCGTGACGGCTGCTCCGGGAGTTGCTGGCGGCGTCGCGTGCGCAGGCGTGAGCAATGCTTTAGACTCGCCGCTTAGGTGGGTCGGCGGCTCGCGACTCGTGGCTGCACATGGGCAGGCAATCAAGACATCAGTGGGGGAGTATCGGTATGAATCAGAGGAATCAAGAGCCGGGTGAAGCACCGGCGGCGTCGGACGCCGCGCCGCTGGTCGGGCATGACAACCGGCGCATGGGGCTCAGCGTCGACGCGCTGAAACGCGCCTTTCTCGACAAGCTGGTGTACTCGCAAGCGCGCTTTCCAGAGGTGGCGACGCGCCATGACTGCTTCCAGGCGCTGGCGCGGGCGGTGCGCGACCGCCTGCTGCAACGCTGGGTCCAAACGGCCCGCACCTATCGGGATCAGGGCAGCCGCACGGTCTGCTACATGTCGGCCGAATTCCTGATCGGCCCGCAGCTCGGCAACAACCTGATCAATCTCGGCATCTTTGACAATGCCCGGCAGGCGATGAGCGAACTCGGACTCGACCTGGAGATCCTGCTCGATCAGGAGGAAGAGCCGGGGCTTGGCAACGGCGGCCTGGGCCGTCTCGCCGCGTGCTATCTCGATTCTCTGGCCACCCTCGAGATTCCGGCGATTGGCTACGGCATCCGCTACGAGTTCGGGATCTTCACACAGGCCATCCGCGATGGCTGGCAGGCCGAACTGACCGACAAGTGGCTGCGTGCCGGCAGTCCGTGGCTGATCCACCGGCCGAGCATCGCTTTCGAGATCAAGCTCGGCGGCCATACCGAACATCAGTACGAGGCGACGGTAAATCGCCGCTTGCGTGTGCAATGGGTTCCGGCGAAGGTGGTACGCGGTACGGCCTGGGACATGCCGGTGCTCGGCTTCGGCGTCAACACCCCCAACCGGCTCAGGTTGTGGAGTGCCGAGGCGCCCGAATCGTTCGATTTCGCAGCCTTCAATGCCGGCAACTATTACCAGGCGGTGGACGCACAGGTGTTGTCGGAGACGCTGACCAAGGTGCTCTACCCGAATGACGAAATGGAAGCGGGCCAAACCCTGCGTCTCGAGCAGCAGTACTTCTTTGTCTCTTGTTCGCTGCAGGACATGATTCGCCTGCAACTGCAGCGCGAGAAGAACCTCGATCACTTCCATGACAAATTCGTCGTCCAGCTAAACGACACCCATCCGTCGATCGCCGTCGCCGAGTTGATGCGCCTGCTGGTGGACGAATACGAGATGGTCTGGGACCAGGCCTGGTCGATCACCCAGCGCACCTTCGCGTACACCAATCACACGCTGCTTCCCGAGGCGCTCGAGAAGTGGCCGCTCAAGCTGTTCAGGAAGGTCCTGCCGCGGCACTACGAGATCATTTGCGAAATCAACGAGCGCTTCCTTGACGAAGTGCGGATTCGTTTTCCGGGTGACGACTCGCGGCTCAGGCGGATGTCGCTGTTCGACGAAGATGGCGCACGCTACGTGCGCATGGCGCACCTGGCGGTCGCCGGCAGCTTCGCCGTGAACGGCGTCGCCGCCCTGCACACCGAGCTTCTGAAGTCCGACGTCCTGGCGGATTTTTACGACCTGTGGCCGGAGAAGTTCCGCAACAAGACCAATGGCGTGACGCCGCGCCGCTTCGTTCTGCTTGCCAATCCGGCGATGTCGAAGCTGATCGACGACAGCATCGGTCGGGGCTGGGTGACCGACATGAGCCGGCTGCGCGAACTCGAGCCCTACGCCGAAGACCCGGCGTTCCGCGAGGCCTGGCGCGCGATCAAGCGCGGCAACAAGGAAAACCTGGTGCGCACGATCAAGCGCTTTGCCCACGTCGATGTCGATCCCGCGTCGATGTTCGACGTCCAGGTCAAGCGCATCCATGAGTACAAGCGGCAGCACCTCAACCTGCTGCACGTGATCTGGCTGTACAAGCGCCTGAAGGACAACCCCAAACTCGAGATGGCGCCACGGACGGTGATCTTCGGCGGCAAGGCCGCACCCGGTTACCGGATGGCCAAGCTGATGATCCGGCTGGTTACCGCGGTTGCCGATATCATCGGCCGCGATCCGGCGATGCGCGGCCGTTTGCAGGTGGTCTTCTTCCCGAACTACAACGTCAAGAGCGGCCAGTTGATCTTCCCGGGTGCCGATCTCTCGGAGCAGATCTCGCTGGCCGGCAAGGAGGCGTCCGGAACCGGCAACATGAAGT
>DPSD01000196.1 GCA_003538495.1 Accumulibacter sp. | reverse complement strand
GGAAGAGCGTCAGCTTCTGCCAGTGATTCTGCATGTACGAGATTGCCTGCCCGAGCCCCGAGTGAGGCTCCACGGTGTGTTCCGCGAACTGCCGGGCCATCCAGTCCTCGAGCGCCTGCAGGCGCGGGGCGCTCTCCTGCTGGTGCAGGCGCAGGCGCTCCGGCGGCGAAAGACCTTTCCGCCGCGCCTGCTGGTCGGTGCGGAAGACCTCGCGTAGCGTCGTGAGGACGAAGGCGACTTCGTCGGGAAAGGCATTGGCCACGTCGACGTACTTGCGTCGCGCATGCGGAAGACACGAAGCGGCCAGGGTCGGATGATCGCCCGGCTTGTTGCGAGACAAACCATCGGACATCTGGATCGGCGGATCCGGCGCCTCACGGCGGTCGAGCACCTCGGCGAGGTGTTCGCCGGCATGGCAGGGCCCGGTCTTGAACAACGCGATCGGACCGTGTGCCGTCTCGGCGACCAGCCCGGAAGTGAACACCCCGGTGCGATCCGCGCGGGCGCCCGGCGGCAGCGCCTCGGTGCGCGCCTCCTGGGTGAAGTTGAGAATACGCATCGTCGTATCGTCGTTGTAGAGCACCGACCCCTCGGCCGCCTGCTCGGCCAGTTCCGCAAAGGCCGGCGTCAGTCGGGCCGCCGCTTGCTGCACGACCTCCCACTGGGTCGCCGCCGGCAACGGAATGGCCAGCGCCTTCTCGAGCCGCGCGATGCGGTGGAACGGCAAACCGCAGCCGTACTTCAGGAGCGCGATCATCGCCGCGGCGGTCTCGTCGTATTTCGCCTCGCCGACACCTGCCGGTGGCTCGGCCGTGAACACCGTGCCACAGAGTCCGCAGCGCAACCGTTCCAGTTCATAGACCTGCGCCGCCAGGGGCGCCACCCCGGTCACGCGAACCAGCAGCGCCGGCGCTCGTCGTTGCCCGTACAAGCGACCCTCACAACCCGGCTCGGGGCAGGGATCGCCGTGCTTCAAGCGCGCATGGGCGACCGCGATGCGTGGCGCGCGGGGATAGTCCTCGGCCCCGTTGCGACCGTGCCCGGGGCGCTTCTTCCTCTCGCGCCGCGGGTCCGCATCGGCCGTGCCTGTCGCCGCACCAGCGGGGGCCGTTTCGCCGGCCGCAGCCGGCGGACGCTCGCCCGTCTTCTCTTCCCCGAGAACCGCAGCGGTGCGCTCGCTCGGCGATCCGAAGACAATCCGCTGCACCCGTGCCAGCGTGGTCTGCGTCGACTCAAGCTCGGCGGTCACGCGCGCGAGGGTGTCCACCGCCGCCTTGAGGGTGGCCTGCTCGGCCTCGGGCAAGGCGCCGTCGCGGGTACGTTCGACAATGGCGTTGAGCTCCTGAATCGGGACCTGGATCCGCCGGGGCGGTTTCTGCCGGCGCCGGGTCATGCCAGAGCCCCGAGGCGGCGACGGAAGTCCGCGTGCAGCGGGTAAGCGAGGACTTGCTTGCGGGAACGATTGGGGCGATGGCTCAGGTCGTCCTTGCCGCGACCGGTGGTCAGGCCCAGTTCCTGCCAGTTGGCCGCCCGGTAACAGGTCCCCGCGTAGCGCTCGGGATCGACAAAGGTCTCCAGATAATGCACCGGATGGCCATAGAGCGTCTGCCAGTCGGCGCCAATCCGGCGCGCGACTCGGCCCAGGAGATGCGAGGCCAGATGCGGGACACGCACCCACGGCAGGATCAGGAAGCGGCTCTGGTAGGCGATCTCATGCACATGCGCCCGGCGCACGGCCGGCGACCAACCGATGAAGCCGTCACGCGGAGCGAGGTGGCGGGGCGCCGAGGTGAAGCCCAGACAGGCGAGCGGTCGCCCTTGGCTGAACGCCAGGTACTTGAGCTGCTCGCCGACACCCTGCATCGGGCCGAGGTAATGCGCCTCGGCGATCAGGTGATCGAAGAGTCCTTCCAGCGGCGTGCGGCGAACCGTGACCAGTTCGACGGGACGCAAGGCGTCGAGACGCGCTTCCAGCGGCGAGCGGTCCACGGCCACCGGCGGTGGCCGGCGGCGGGCGATGGCGTTGTTTGGCGGGCGGTGGCGGACTTCTGGCAGGCAGATGTGCTCGGCCCGGTGCAGGACGAGCAGCAGGCTGCGGCAGACCATGTCGCGCAGCGCGCCATTGGGCTGACGCCAGTCCCAGTGTTCGCACAGGCGTTGCGAGAAGGCCCGGCGGCTGGCGTCGGGATGCGCCTTGAGCAGGGCGCGGATGGTGTCGAGGTCGCCGGTAGTGACCGTGCGGCCGCGGTAGCAAAGGATCGTGGACACGCCGACCGTTATACCGGCTCCGGGCGTGGAACGCAAGCGTCAGGCGAGTACCCGCCAGGGCGGCATCCCCCCGGCCGCCGCGTAATTGCCTCCCGAGAGCAGCACCGCCAGGGCGTGCGGGGCGAGCACCTGTCCCGGCGAGTCCCGGGGCCAGAACCGGAAGCGGCCCTGCGAGAGGCGCTTCTGACACAGCCAGAAACCTTGACCGTCATAGACCAGGAGTTTGACCGCCGTGTGCCGGCGGTTGCGAAAGACGAACAGGGCACCGCTGAAGGGGTCTTCGGCCAGGACCTGGCGCACGCGCCGGGCCAGGCCGTCGATGCCGCAGCGAAAGTCGGCCGGCTCGGCGGCGACCCAGACGCGCAGGCGCGGGCTCAGCGCGATCACGAGCTTGTCTGCCACAGGCTGCGCGCGACCTCGGCGATGTCGCTGTTGGCCGCACGCGGCAGTTCGATGCGCAGCGCCCGGCCGTGCCGGTCAGAGAGAACCAGGACGCACGGCGACGGGGCAAGCGGCAGGCCAAAGTCGAGTTCGACGAACTCCGCCGAGGGCGCCGATGAGCGCACGCCGGCGGCGGGTCGCTTGGCTGTGACTGTGCTGGCCAGCCGGCGCTTCAGGCTGGTGTAGTCGAGTTTCAGGGCAACGGCGACCTTGGCGATGCCGTACCGCTCGGCGAGTTCGATCGCTCGCGACCAGAGGTCTTCCGGGATACGCGGACTGCGCGGGCGGGTCTTCCGCCATTCAGCGAGGGTGGCCGCGGTGTCGGCCAGTTGGGGGTCGGACAAGGGTAGGGACGGCGCCATCGGGAGGCCTCTGGATCAG
>DPSD01000706.1:1375-3364 GCA_003538495.1 Accumulibacter sp. | reverse complement strand
CC
Organism: Accumulibacter sp.; assembly: GCA_003538495.1. Next base: position 3,362 of record DPSD01000706.1, on the reverse strand, counting down.
ACCCTGTTCGGCTTCTGGCTCTACGGCTGGCCGGCCGTCTATCTCTGGATGATCAGCGTGGCTGCCGCGGCACTCGGCGAAGCCTTCTGTCTGCGCCTGATGGGGCGCGACGCCAGGACGGTGCTCGGCGACGGATCGGCATGGTTGACCGGCTGGCTGCTCGCCCTGTCGCTGCCCCCCTGGGCGCCATGGTGGATTGGCGTCTGCGGCGGCTTGTTTGCCACGGTACTCGGCAAGCAGGTCTTCGGTGGCCTCGGGCAGAACCTCTTCAACCCGGCGATGGTCGGGCGGGTGGCGTTGCTGATTTCCTTCCCGGTGCAGATGACCGCCTGGGTCGCGCCGCTGCCGATCTTCGATGCCGCTGCGCCGGGGCCCATTGCCGCGCTGGCGATCACCCTCAAGGGCATGCAGCCCGCCTTCGACGCGGTCGCCAGCGCTTCGCTGCTCGGCTTTGCCAAGACCGAGATGGCGCGCGGCGTCGACCTCGCCCACTCCCTGCTGCAGGCGCCATTGCAGGCCTGGTACGGCAGCCGGCCGGGCAGCCTCGGCGAAACGGCCTCCTGGCTGATCGTTGCCGGCGGCGTGGCGATGATCTGCCTGCGCACCATCACCTGGCATATCCCGGTAGCGATGCTGCTGGGCATCGCCGTTCCGGCGGCGCTCCTGCACGCCGTCGATCCGGCGCGCTACCTGGACGCCGGAACGCATCTGCTGTCCGGTGGAGCGATGCTCGGCGCCTTCTTCATCGCCACCGACTATGTCACTTCGCCCAACACGCCGCGCGGACAGATCGTCTTCGGCACCGGCTGCGGTGTGCTGACCTACGTCATCCGCACCTGGGCAGGCTACCCGGAGGGCGTGGCCTTCGCCGTACTGCTGATGAACTCCTTGACTCCGGTCATCGACAGCTATATCAAGCCGCGCATCTACGGACGCGATCGCCGTGGCGCGGCTCTTGAACCAGGGAAATAAGCGGGAGAAGAAACATGCAGATCGGAGTTGCCTATTCGGAAGCGGGCCAGCAGTTATGGCTCACCATCGAAGTCCCGGAGGGATCGAGCGTGCGCGATGCGATTGTCAAGTCCGGCATCCTGCAGACATTCCCGACGATCGATCTGGAAACGCAGAAAGTGGGCATCTTCGGCCGCTTGGTCAAGCCCGATATGGCGCTCAGGCCGGGCGACCGGGTCGAGATCTACCGCCCCATCACCTGCGATCCACAAACCGTGCCGCGCCGGGATAGCACCAGCGATGACGACGAGTAGGGGATGCGGCGTCAGGAGGTCTTGGCGACGAGCGATTGACGGCGCAAGTTCCTGATCCACGCCTTCTGGCAAAGGCTGCGCTGTTGTCCTTCGAGGTATTCGCGGATGGTATTGCGGGCTTCGGCGAAACTCAGGCGTCGTTCGGGATGGATCGCTTCGCAGTAGATCAGGTGATAACCCAATGGGCTTTCGACCACCTCGGACAAGGTCGCAGCACCAAGGGCAAAGGCGACGGCATCGAGTTCCGGATAGAGTTGGCCGCGCGCTACCTTGCCGAGCAGTCCGCCGTTGATCGCCGTCGGGCATTCCGAATGTTTCAGCGCTTGTTCAGAGAAACGCTGCGGTTCCTTGAGCAGGCGGGCGCGGATCGCCTCGATCCTTGCACGAGCGGCCTGAAGTTCGTTGCCGGGCAGCCGTTCATTGATGGTCACCAGAAGGTGCCGCAGCAAGCGCGTTTCGGCACGGCGGAAGCGATCCCTGCGCAGGTGCCAGAAGATCTCGGCGTCGGTATCGCTGATTGCCACGGAAGCCGCAGCGACCGTTTCGAGAACCGCCTCGACGACCATGTCGCGAGCGATGGCGTGCCGCAGCGAGAGGGCGTCGAGCCCGACACGGTCGAGGTCGGCGTGATATTCGTCGTCGTCGCCGTAGCGGCTGCGGATTTCCGCCAGGCTGGCGTCGATCGACGCCTCGGGCAGGAGCACGGCCGCGGCTTGTGGTGT
>DPSD01000706.1:1016-1147 GCA_003538495.1 Accumulibacter sp. | reverse complement strand
CACGGCCGCGGCTTGTGGTGTCCCGAGAATCAGGGTTTCGATTTGCTGCTGCCTGGCCGCCACGTTGTGCACTCGCTGCCGCTCATCGGGTGCGAGTGACTCCAGCGACTTGCCGAACAACTGTTCGGCCA
>DPSD01000706.1:0-723 GCA_003538495.1 Accumulibacter sp. | reverse complement strand
TTGCCGAACAACTGTTCGGCCAGCTTGAGCGACAGGTAGACTCTGCCTGGCTCATGCATCATCCTGCTCCCATTCGCCCAGCGCCTGCTCGGGCACCAGAAGGGGAGTTCCCGGCAGGCAGTCGAAATGCGCGTGATAGACGACGCCGTGCGTTCCGGATCGTTCGAGGTTCAGGATCTCGCCACGGCTGCCGAGCGCCACCCGGATCTCGCCGCGAATCACCAACGAGCGTGTCGCACGGACCTTCTGGCGCACCTCGAAGCGGCTGTCGATCCAGGGTGCATCGGCCGCGATCAACTCTTCCTCACGACAGCCGACCAGACGACCCTCGTCAAGGAAGTGCACGGAATAAATGATCTGATCCTGCAGAAAGGTGCCGACATCGCGCACGTTCCCGATGCGGCCGCGTCGTACCAGCAGATCACCGGTCTGGATGCCGGGGAAAGTGCCATCGTTGCGCACGTTACGCGTCAGGCGTACCGCGTCGCCGTAATCCCAGCGCGGCAACACGATCTCAGTCGCTCAGCGAGGACAGGGGCAGGAAAGACGAGCCTTCTGCCTTCTGGAATACCGCAAAGACTTTTTCGGCCTGCGCGCTGGATTCGACGAAGTCGGTGTAGGCGCGTGCCAGCCAGCCGCGGTAGGCGTTATAGTCCGGTGTCTTGCCGGCTTCCTGCCTGGCCAGGTAATCGTGGAAACGCTGCAGGATGTGCAGGCGATTGA
>DPSD01000198.1 GCA_003538495.1 Accumulibacter sp. | reverse complement strand
GCGGGGACAGGTGGCGCCCAAGAATCGTCAAGACCGGAAAAAGCCGGGCGCCGACGACGAAAAGCCAGCGAAGCTTCGCCTCCTACGGCTGCCGGTACGTCGACGCCGTCGCCAAAAATGCGTGCAGTATATTTTGGGCGCTGGAAAATCGACACATCGAAAATGCCTCCCTATGCGAGCACCTTGACAACACTGACGTCTCGATTGCTTCTTCGACGTGCTCGTCGCGTTGACGGTCGATACGCCGACGCCGTTGAGCACCAAGCGGGGCCCCGTTGCCAGTGTCACTGGTACCTGATCCGTTGTTGCTGGCGCTGGTCGCCGCCGGACTGGTCGCCTTGGCTGTTCGGCGACGAGGCGGCAAGTTCGCTTCGAGCTGACGCCAGCTTCCCGCACATCGCCGACGCAGATGCAGGTTCCTTCCCACGGGTTAGCGAATGCGTCTGGCGAGCGCCCGGAACAACCCGACCCTGCGGTGGCGGTGCGTGCCTGCGACGTGAAGGTGCCCGCAGGCAGGAGGTCCCGACCTGCCACGCCTACGTCAGGTCTTTCCTTTACCCCCTTCGCGCACCTGACCGGCGCCGTTAGGTGCAGGTTGCGCCGCGACACCGGCTAACGGCTCCAGCCCGAGATTCTGCGCATGCTGCAGCACCAGTTCGGTCAGGCGCTCGGCGATCAGGCGGCTACCCTCGGCATTGGGGTGGTTGTCCCAAGGCGCGATCCGCAGCGGCGGCAAGTCGCGGCCTTGCCACAGGTCGAGCAGGTCGAACACCAGCATGCCCGCCGCGGCCGCTTGCCGCAAGACCGGCACGACGTGCTCGGGGGCCGGCACAACGTTGTCGAGCGCCAGGAATACCGGCACTGCGCCATGACTGCGGACGCTCTGCGCCATCTCGTCGAGCGTCGCCTGGACGACGCGATCAGCCGAACGGCGCAGGCGTTGATCGGCTTCGACCCAGGGCATCCGCGTCTTCACCCCGGCGAGCCCGACCAGCGATCGGCCGAAATCGAAGGGCACCGGCACGCCGTCGTTGCCCAGCGCGCTCGCTCCGGTCTCTTCGAGCACCCGATTCAAGCCGGCAAACGGCGCCTTCTGATGAGCCGCAATGGTCGCCAGCAGGTGGTTGATGGTTGGCGTGGCGAGCAGCGGCGTATCGGTGAACACCACGACATCTGGCTGGAAGCGGAAAACCTTCTCGCCCAGGACCGCGAGTTGCTGGGTCAGCGCGTAGGCGGCGACGCCGAAGTTGAGGACCTCGACAGTGCGGCCGGGGACGGCCACATCCGAGGCGTTCAGGCGTTGTTCGAGCATCCGCGTGAAGGTGTCGGCGTCGGCGACGCCCGAACCCATCACCAGCGACGGCCCGAGCACCGCGATCCGGTAGACGCCGGCTGGCTTGGCCAGCGTCCGCTCGCGGTCGCGCATGCCCCACGAGTTGGTCGTCAGCGGCTTGTCGGCGAACACCACGCTCACGTTCGCCGGCATTTCACCACGCAGGAAGTCATCGCGATCACGGTAAGCGCCGGCCTGGCCCAGCGGCACCCAGTGCGCCGGCTTTTGCGCCGTCACGTCCCACAACTGCGCGCTCATGCGACTCTGGTTGTCGAGGTTTTCGTAATAGCCCTTCTGTTGCAGTGCCGCATCGCGAGCGTTGAGCGTCGAGCGCTGCACGGCGGCGACGGTCGACGCCAGCTGCGGCGCGAGCGGCGCGTACCAGTCGCGCGCGCTCAGCCCGAGCAGGAGCAGCAGCCCGAGCAGCGGGGTCAGGTTCATCCAGCCGAAGCGCGAGGCCGCAGCCGCCTTGCCGGCATCGAGGTTCTGCCAGGGACGGCCGGCGATCGCCAGGGCGAGCACCAGCAAGCCGGCGATCACCAGCAGTTGCTGCGCGGAGGTATGGCTTGCCGCCTTCCACATCAGCAACCAGGTCAGCAGCGACTCGGCGCTCCACAGCGACCACAGCACGCAGATCGCCGAGAAGGTCGCGACGACCCGCCAGGCGAGCGAGAAGCTCCAGCGCGTCGCCGCAGCGCCGAGCTTGCGCGGACGCGAGCGCTTCATTTCGCGCAAGGCGCCGACCACCACCAGCGCGCCGAGAAAGCCCCAGAACAGCCCGTCCTGGGGTTCGAGCGGAAAACCGCCGCGCAGCCAGAACCACTGGTACGAGTGCAGCAACCAGGTACCGGCAAAGACCACGATGGTCGCGCCGACCAGCGCCCGATTGGCGCCGAAGCGCTTCAGCCAGAAGAAGCTGGGGTAGTACACCAGCTTCATCATGAAGTCCTTCCAGTAGATATTGATGCGCCGCCAGAAGTCGGTGAAGCTGGAGGCCAAAAAATACAGATGGTGCGTTTCCGGCAGGCGGAAGCCGAACAGGTAGAGGATGCCGCAGATCAGGTGGAACTGGCCGGATACCCGAAGGTAGAGCAGGAAGGTCGCCACCAGGAACTGCAGCAGATCGCCGAGGCTGTGCAGCTCCATCGCGTCGCCGGTCAGGAAGACATAGACGTAGCGGTAGAGGATCAGCTGGATCAGGCCGCGAACGATCCACTTGATGCCCGTTTCGTAGATCGAAACGGCATCGTGGTCGTAGTAATTGCGCCGAAAACTCAGGTAGTCGACGACCGGAAAGAGCGGGAAGCAGACGTTGGGCAACATGAAGAAATAGGCCAGCGTGCGGGCCACCGTCGGCCGCTTTTCGTCGTGTTCGAGGGCGTGCAGATACAAGGCCAGGCGGAACATGAACATCGACCCGAGAATCGGCCAGATCGCCACCGACCACGGCCCGTGCACGATTTCGGCCCGGAACAGCGCGAACAGCGACGCGGTCAGCAGCAGCAGGCCGACCCGGCCCGCCAGGCGCAGGGGCAGGTGACAGATGCCGATTAACACCAGACCGAGCCCGATCAGCCAGGCGCCGTCGGACAGCCCGAAGGCGACCAGAATGGCCGCCAGGGACAGGCCGACGAAAAACCCCAGACGATACCGCATGGGGAGCAAGGCATGGATTACGAAACCGCCACAACCGAGCGCCATGACATTGAAAAAAGTGCGGCTTTCCAGCTGGTAGCGCGAGATCACGAGCAGCATCAGCGCCAGTTCGACGCAGACCAGCAGCAATCGCCAATTGCTGCCGGCACCAGCCCGGGTGTCAGCCGCGGGCGATACAGTGGGCGCGCCAGGCGCCGTCGGAATGGCGAGGGTGGATGGATTGGTCATGACAATTCCGTTACTGTTGATTCCCTGGCCGGCACGGGTCGACACGTTCATAGCCCCAACCAGCGCCCGATGATGTTGCGCTGCATTTCGCTGGTGCCCGAGTACAGCGTCGATCCGATCGCGTCGCGCAGCGCGCGTTCGACTTCATACTCTTCCATGAAGCCGTAGCCGCCGTGCAGCTGGACTGCATCGAGCGCCGTCCTGACCAGCGATTCGCTGACGAACAGCTTGGTGACCGCGGCGTCTAGCGAGATGCTGCGCGACACCGTCAGTCGCGACGCGGTGCGGTACACCAGCAGCCGAGCAGCCTCGAGGTGAACCTTCATGTCGGCAATCTTGTGCGCCACGGCCTGGAACTTGCCGATCGCCTGGCCAAATTGCGAGCGTGTTCTGGCGTAGGCAATCGACGTTTCCAGCAGACGCTCGATAGTTCCGACATGCGCGGCAACGAGCAGCGAGCGTTCCCAATCCATCGCCGTGCCGAAGACGCTGGCGCCGCCACCGACGGTGCCGAGTACCGCCTCGTCGGGAAGCATCGCGTCCTCGAAAACCAGTTCGCCGACCGGCGACGTGCGCAGCCCCATCTTGGCGAACTTCTGGCCGGCCGAAAATCCCGCCACCCCGCGGTCGACCAGGAACGCGGTCACGCCGCCGTGGAAGCCCTTTTCGGCGTCGGTGACGGCGAACACGACGACCACGTCGGCCACCGGTCCGTTCGAAATGAAGGTCTTGCTGCCGTTGAGGCGCCAGCCGCCGCCGCTGTGTTCGGCGCGCAGCCGCATGGCGAAGCTGTCTGACCCCGAATCGGCTTCGGTGATCGCGTGCGCGCCGATCAGCGTGCCGTCGCAGAGTCCGCCGAGGTACCTCGCCCTCTGCGCCTCGCTGCCGTGCTGCCACACCGGCACCACGCAGGCCAACACATGCGCGCAGATCGAGAACACCAGACCGCCATCGCGGCAGCCGTAACCAAGGGCCTCCAGGGCAATGGCGCAGCTCAGCGGGTCGGCGCCGACGCCACCATATTCCTCGGGTGCCGGCAGGCCGAGCAGGCCGACCGCGGCGCACTGACGCCACAGCTCGCGCGGGAAGGTCTGCGCCCGGTCGCGCTCGACGACCTCGTGGTTGAGTTCGCCGCGGGCAAACTTGACGATGCTGTCGCGCAGCAGCTTCTGCTCGCTGGTGAGGTTGAAGTCCATCAGGGTAGCTCCTTCAGGCGCTGGTAGTCGATCTTGTCGGTCGAGGTCTTGGGCAGGCTGTCGAGCCAGATGAATTTGTCCGGGATCATGTACAGCGGCAGGTTTTCGGCGCAGAAGCGCTTGATCTCGATCAGCGACGGCCGCTTCGCCTCGTCGCTGCTCAGGAAGGCGGTGATGCTCAAGCCGGCCTGCTCGTCGGCGAAGGCGAGTACCGCCGCTTCCTTGACCTTGGCGTGGCGGTACAGACCCGCTTCGATTTCGCCCAGCTCGACCCGGTAACCGCGGCGCTTGACCATCCGGTCGCGGCGGCCGAGGTAGGTGTAGCAACAAGCGTCGTCGGCCTCGGTCACGATGTCGCCGGTGCGATACCAGGCGTTACCTTCGCGGTCGGTGAAAAAGCCCTTGCTGGTCTGCTCGGGCAGCGCCCAGTACCCGCGCATCACAGCGGGCCCGGCGATGCACAGCTCGCCTTCGCTGCCGCGGGCGACCGGTGCGCCGCTTTCGTCGAGCACCTGCGCACGCAGGTGCGAGCAGACCTGGCCGATCGGGTAAGGCGTGTTGCGTTCAGCCGGCACCGGCAGGGGCACTTCGTGCCAGGTGCACACGTTGGTCTCGGTCGGACCGTAGAGGTTGTAGTAGCGCCGCCCCGGCCACAGCTCGCTGAGCGCGCGCAGATGCTTGACCGGAAACACCTCGCCAGCGAACAGCACCTGCCGCAAGGCGCCGTAGTCGTGGCTGGCGAGGCTGCCGAACTGCGCCAGCAGGGCGAGGATCGACGGTGCCGAGTACCAGATCGAGATGCGCTCGTCGGCAATCAGCTGCGCCAGCCGCGGCGCATCCTTGCCGATGTCCTCGCCGATCAGCACCAGCGTCGCGCCGTGCTTCAGGCAGACATGAATGTCGAGGATCGACAGGTCGAAGTGAAACGGCGCGTGCGAAGAGAAGCGATCGGCTGCGGTCGGAGAAAAACTCTCCGAGCACCAGTCGACAAAGCTGACGGCATTTTCGTGCGAGAGCATGACGCCCTTGGGTTTGCCGGTCGACCCCGAGGTGTAGAGGATGTAGGCCAGGTCGTCGGCGTCGCTGCGCACGCTGCCAACGCGGGCTGCGCTGGTGCTCTGCTCCGCGGCAGCGAGCGCGGCGCCCAGTCCGGCTCCGCCAGGCAGCGACCCGTCAACCGCAATCACCGCCGGAGCGGCACCCAGATCGGCGAGCGCGGCGGCAAGCTTGTCGGCCAGTTCTGCTTCAACCACCACGGCCTTGACCGCGCAGTTGTGGAGGATGTACGCGCCGCGCGCCACCGGTGCGCCGGGGTCGACCGGCACGTAGGCTGCGCCTGCCTTGAGCGCACCCAGCAGCGTTGCCACCGAGGCGATCGACTTGCGTAGATAGATACCGACGCGGTCGCCACGGCTGACTCCAAGCTCGGTCAGCCGGTCGCGCAGGCGATCGGACAAGGCGTCCAGCTGGCCATAACTGATCGAGCCCTGGCCGGGCTCGACGACGGCCACCGCCTGCGGGCTTTGCTGCGCACTGACGATGAACGCGTCATGCAGGCAGGTGCTGGCTCTCATTACGCCACCGACGGGTTCTTGGAGCGGATCAAGCGGACGATGCTGACCAGGTTGTCGAGATTTTCCTTGTCGACTTCGTGTGGCGCAAAGCTCACGCTGTACTGCTCCTCGACGAACATCACCAGCTTCAGGGTGGCGATCGAATCGAGAATGCCGCCGCTGATCAGCGGCGTCGTCTCGGTCAGTTCGTCGGGGTCTTCGCCAGGGAGGAACTCCTCCATGATGAAGTTCTTGATGTTCTGCATGAGTGCGTCGGACATCGCTTTGCTCCTGAATGGGTTGGGGGGTGAAGATCGTAGCACTGCTTCCACTACCCTGCACCCAGTGTATCGAGGAAGGAGGCCGACGATCGTGGCAAACATCACAGCTTCAGTCACGGCCTGCGTCATTTCGGGCCCGCGGTCCCGGTCCGCTGCGACACCTTCGATGATGGCCAGAACGTTCTCAAGAGGGTCCCCCCGGAGCCTGTTAGCGAGGCCGTGACGGATACGCTAGAAATCGGCTCCGGACTTGAACCGGACGAAGCCAATGGCTAATTGACGGCGATCGCATCGCTGGCGCCGTCGAAGGGCTGGCGAGCTGTCCCGGGTGCGGACGCGAGCGACGCTCAGTACTTTACCCGCGCGAAATAGGTCTTCTGCGACGCTTCGATCGCCTGCCGCAGCGTGACTATCCCCATCTGGGCCAGCAGTGGCAGCATCTTCAGGAACACTTCAGCGGTGGCGAGGGCGTCGCCGAGCGCGCTGTGGCGCCCTTCGATGGTGATCCCCAGGCGTTCGGCAATCCTTTCCAGCTGGTGCGAATCCTGATTGGCGTGCAGCACGGCCGACAGCAGCAGAGTGTCGAGAACCGGCTGGCTGAAGACGACGCCGGTACGCTCTTCCTTCAGTTGCAGGAAGCGCATGTCGAAGGCGGCGTTGTGAGCGACCAGGACGGTATCGGCGCAGAAATCGTGGAAGGCCGGCAAGACCGCATCGATGTTCGGCTGGCCGCGCACCATGTCGTCGGTGATGCCGTGGATGCGCACCCCTTCGGGGCGTAACAGGCGCTCCGGGTCCACCAGTTCGTCGAAATTTTCCTGGCGCAGCATGCGGCTGTTGACGATACGGACGGCCCCGATCTGGATTATCTCGTCGCCCTCCGCGGGTTCCAGGCCGGTGGTCTCGGTGTCGAACACGGTGTAGCTCAGATCCGCCAGCGGGCGGTCGAGATCGACGCTCTGCTCGCTGAAGTCGAAAAGGTCGAAGTCGTAATACTCCGGGCGTACGTCGCTGTCTTCGGCAGTGTCCGCGGCAGTCACCGTCTGGGGAATGGCGATCGGCAGGACCAGCCGGAAGAAGGCCCGATGAGCGGCCTTGTCGCGCTCGTACCAGACCTCTCCGCCATGGCGGTCAATGACGTCTCGCAGCGACAGCGGCGACGCTTCCGCGCCGACTTGCATCGGTTCGGTTTCCCAGGTGTAGAAGGTTTCCGACGACATCGAGTGGCCGGCCCAGATGATATCCAGGTAGGCGAGGTTGCCGAAGGGTTGCAGGCGGAAGCGCAATTCCTTGATCTGATAGTGTTCCAGCAGGCGGAACGCCAGCCCGCAGATGGAAAAGACCAGCGAGAAGCTTTCGGCGCGCAGCCACAGCGCTTCGTCAATTTCTTCCGTCTTGCTCGGCAGCGCCAGTTTTTCCTCGATGCGGCGCTGGGCGGCGGCGATGATGTCGATGCCCAGGACGTCTTCGAGCGGCCAGCGCGTTTTCAACGAATCGGCAAACTCGCTCATCGTCTGATCCAGTCGCTGGCTCATGCGCTCGACCTCGTCAGCGATGATGCCGACAAAGCGCTCGCGTACCGTTGCTTCCATGTCCGGGTAGTCCAGCAGGTTGCCGACGGCTACCCGGATGTTGGCCAGGCTGCCGCGGCTGCCGTCGGTCAGCGACTGCAGCACCTGATCGCGGCGTGATTCCTGTTCCAGGCTGCGGGTGATGTTCTCGACGGTGAGCACGTAGCCGCTCATTTCGCGTTCCGACGACTCGTCGCCGATGGCCAAGACCGGCACCAGCTGCACCCGCAGCAGTTGGCCACCGCGCGCGCTGGTGACGAAGTTGGCGATTGCTGCGCCGGCACCCTTGTGCTGACGCTGGCGAACGACTTCCAGGGCGTGATCGATCTGACTACGTTCGAGGATCGAGAAAATCGACCGCCCGAGACCGATCAGCGCCCCCCCGGCGACGGCCGTGCTGCCTTGAGCCAGGGCGCGGAACTGCAGTCGGGCGCGACTGTTGTAGAGCAGGATGCGGCCATCGAGATTGCAGACCACGACCGCTTGCGCCAGCTCGGACATCAGCGCTGCCAGGCGGTTCTTTTCTTCCTCCAGAGAGGCTTTGGCGGTCACGATCTGCTTGTCGACGTCGTCCATCAGGCCGTCGCGCTGCTGTGCCAGATCGTTGGTCGCCGCCGCCAGTTGCCGGACTTCCGGGGGGCCTTCGGGAACGACCCGGAAGTTGCGGTTGGCGGTCAGCATCAGGCGCAGGCTCTCGGCCATCTTGAGCAAACCCTGAACGTATTGGCGGAACAGGTAGCGGATGACCAGCAGGCCGACGATAAAACCGAAAGTGGTCATCGTCGCACCGAGTGTCAGGTGCGGGACGATCAGCTGCACGAGCAGCGCGCGCTCCGGGGCCTTGGCCCCGGCCCAGATCAGCAGCGCGGTGATGACAAAGGGCCCGGTCATCAGCAGACCAAGGATCACAACGGATATTGCGAAACGGATGCGTGCGTTCATTTGCGGGACCTTTTCTCGCGGCTGCGCGGCGGCTGTGCTGGTACTCGTCACCCCCGTCGCGGTGCGGTGTGCGTTTCCCCGGGAATCCCCCGGCCAGGAGGCGAGGCAGAAGCTTAGCCGACTGATACCGGAAAAGGGCAGATCGGAGGAACTGGAAGCGCCTTGGCAGACCGAAGGAAAGCGCAGCAGGGGCTGCGCAGCTGCCGCCAACTGCGCGTTGTCGCGCCGGGTCGATGTCGGTGCTCCGCGGCGGTTTGCCGGCGAACGATTATGGGGAGCTTGCGGCGGAGCGGTGCGGCGACAGCATGCTTTCGATGGACGTCGTTGTACGTTCTTCGAACAGGCGCTCCAGGCGCAGGTCGAGTTCCACTTCCAGCGACAGCGTGCGCAGGGCGGTAGCCGGCGACGAACCCGAGGTGAACTTCAGCGTCTTGACCGAGCCGTCGACCTGGTAGCCACCGGCCGTCCACGAGAAACCGGCGCCGCGGGCCAGCTCGTCGCGATTCATCACCAACACCGACAAGGCCAGCGCGAAAGCGACTTCGGTGCTGCCGGCGTCGGCTCCGGCGACTTGCATCGTCAGCTTGTGCAGCATCTTCAAACGCGTCGCGGTGGCCACGACGCCGTACATGACGTGCAAGTGGTGGCAGCCTGCGAGACTCCTGCCGGCGCCCGGAACGACCGAGAAAGAAGCCGGGTCGGCGGGGTTCCAGGCGACTTCCGCATTCCTCAGGGCCAGCAGGTCGCCGTTAGCCGAGCGCAGGTAGACCCGTTTCGGGCTGGCGCACGGAGGTCTCGTCAGCGAGTGCGGGCCGGCCGGCGCGCTCGGGTCGAAGGCCAGCTCATCCACCGCGTCCTCGGGGCCGGACTCGCTGGCGATGGGATCTGCCGACAGCCGATCGAAGTCCCAGGTGTCCGCTGAAAACGTCGCCTCAGCCGAACCGGGCCCGGCGAACAGCGATGGCAGTTCTTCTTGCAGCAGTTTGACGATGGCGTTTTCGAGGGCGAGCAACATTGCGGACTGGTTCGCAGAATAGGAAAGCGGGAAGCGGCAAGCACGCTGCGCAAGTGATGACCATCGGGTTCGCGACCGCTGCACGCAGCCACCAGACCGGGTCAACCCGACGACGAGATGAAATCAAGAGCCGCCGGTCACCCGCAGCAGGCGACTATCCCAGAATTGGTATACCGAGTCAAGTTCGGAACAGGACGCCTGTCGTGGCCTTGTACTTGCCTGAAAACATGGGCTTACGCCACGAGGCGGGCAGCCTTTCGAGAGCGCGTGGCGGTCAGGGAGCGTCGTCTGCGCTCGACGACGCGGCAATTCCGGGGAACCGTGAACTAGTTCATAACCCGCGGCGGCCGGTCTGCGCAATGCTTCGTGCCGACGGCGAGTCACGGTGGAACAGGCCCTGGTTAGTGGGCCTGTCCCGCGCTCACCTTTCCGACGACAAACTGGAGTGGCAGCGCACCATGAACAGAAGCATCTCCCGCACGATCGCCTTCCTGGGCGTGTTTGCCAGCATGTCGGCCACTGCCATCACGGTCGACGGAAATCTAGCCGACTGGGGAGTGAATCCGCATACTTGGGCGCCGTCGGCCAGCGTCGGCTCAATCATCCATTCGACGATCGATGACCAGATCGGCAGCGGCAACTACCGCCTGGGTCCCGGCTGGGGCGGACAAGCCTACGATGCAGAGGCTCTCTACGCGACCATTGCAGGCAACAGGTTGTACATCGCCCTGGCCACCGGTCACAATCCGCGGACGCCGAACCAGCCCGCTGCGAACAGCTACGGCGTCGGCGACTTCGCCATCGACTTCGGAAAGGACGGCAGCTTCGAAGTCGGGATCAATATCAAGCACGTGGTCAGTGCGAACGGCGGCGGGTATACCTACGAGAGCTTCGGCGTCGAAGGTGGCGTCTACCAGACCGTGTCTCCGGGGAACTGGGCTTACGGTCTGTGGGACGTCAACGGAACGTACACCAACCCGAGCAGCAGTTCTTACAAGCCCGACCCAAGGCATCCGACCTACCTTACCGGAGGTACATTGCTGGGACTGGCGCAGCTGGCCTACACCACCAACCCGGTCAAGGGCTATGGTGACAGCCCGAACGATGATCACTACTTCTACGAAATCGGTGTCGACCTGGCTTATCTGACGGCCGCTGGCTGGAATCGGCGCGACGCTTTCGACATCCACTGGACCGAGAATTGCGCCAATGACAGCATCGTGGTGGACCCGCCTTCGCTGGTGTCGGAGCCGGGTACGCTGGCACTGCTTGGCCTGAGTCTGCTCACACTGGTCCGGCGTGGCAGGAAGAAGGGCGGAGCGAGTTGATCCAGGGTGGTGGGCAGCAATCAGGAAAGGGGCGCCTTCTGCCCCTTTTCCTACCGATCTCGGGCCTCGGCGAGGCGCCGCGGCGTGTCAGCCGTTGCCGTTGTCCAGGAAGCTGCGCAATTTGTCGGAACGTGATGGGTGGCGCAGTTTGCGCAGCGCCTTGGCTTCGATCTGCCGAATCCGCTCGCGGGTGACGTCGAACTGTTTGCCGACCTCCTCAAGCGTGTGATCGGTATTCATTTCTATGCCGAAGCGCATTCGCAGGACCTTGGCTTCGCGCGGCGTCAGCGTGTCCAGCACGTCCTTGGTAATGAAACGCAGGCTCGAGTAGAGCGCTGCCTCGGTTGGTGCGAGCGTCGCCTGATCCTCGATGAAGTCCCCCAGGTGCGAATCGTCGTCGTCGCCGATCGGTGTCTCCATCGAAATCGGCTCCTTGCTGATCTTCAGGATCTTGCGGATCTTCTCTTCCGGCATTTCCATCTTCTTGGCCAGCGTCGCCGGGTCGGCTTCCAGGCCGGTCTCCTGCAGAATCTGCCGTGAAATGCGGTTCATCTTGTTGATCGTCTCGATCATGTGCACCGGGATACGGATGGTGCGTGCCTGGTCGGCGATCGAGCGGGTGATCGCCTGGCGAATCCACCAGGTGGCATAGGTCGAAAATTTGTAGCCGCGCCGGTATTCGAACTTGTCGACGGCCTTCATCAGGCCGATATTGCCTTCCTGAATCAAGTCGAGGAACTGCAGGCCACGGTTGGTGTATTTCTTGGCGA